>DATHCF010000243.1:0-8728 GCA_035319705.1 Acidimicrobiales bacterium
CAACTCCCCGAGGTTGACAAGGGCGCAATGCCCCGGCGAAGCGAGCCACTCAATCAAATCTGCGGTCGATCGAGTTTCGTCGCGGGCGATCTGACGTGCTGGGCCCTGGGTGGTCCCATAGAGCAAGAACCGAAGGGTGTCGCCGATGTTTCGGTGGATATGCCAGGCGACGTGAACCATCGTCTGTCGGACCGCCCACTCTGGACACAGAGATGCGTGTGCCCATTGTTCGTCGGTCAGTGTTTTGCACAGTGCTACAAATTCTTCTTGTTCAGATTGGAAGTGGCGCAAGAGCGCCGGGTTGTCGTCTGCCAAAGCAACCTCCTCCTTCCGCACCAGCGAAGGAATTGCTCATCCGGAGGCGCTCACGAACGATAGCTGCAATGATCGTGCCTGACCGAGATGCCGCTGGCCTGGGAGTCCGGTCTCCGAGGGTGAAGCGTCACCGCTCGTTCGCGCGGCCCTGTATGACG
Source organism: Acidimicrobiales bacterium (assembly GCA_035319705.1). Classification (GTDB taxonomy): domain Bacteria; phylum Actinomycetota; class Acidimicrobiia; order Acidimicrobiales; family UBA8190; genus UBA8190. Next base: position 474 of record DATHCF010000243.1, read on the forward strand.
GCATGGTGACCTACTGTGACTCGTCCGTACGCGGCGTGGTGGGGCACCCCGAGAGAAACCGGTGCCCTCTCCGGGCCGCATAATGGAGTGGTGACCGACCTCCGGCTCGCTCTCTGTCAATGCGCCTCCAGTGGCGATCCACAAGCCAACCTCGAAAAGGGATTGGCCGTGTGTTCTAGAGCCGCCGAAAAGGGAGCGGACATCGCAATCCTGCCTGAGATGTGGCAGATCGGTTACTCCGCTTGCCCTGATGACGACGATGGAAGGGCAACGTGGCAGGAGATGGCCATCTCCCGTCACGATCCATGGGTGAGCGCGTTCAGAGAGACGGCATCCGGCCTCAACATGGCGATTTTGGCGACCTTTCTGGAGCGGTGGCCCGGTTCCCCTCGGAACACCGCCCTGCTGATAGACCGGCATGGCCGGGACGTCCTTTGCTACGCCAAGGTGCATACGTGTGACTGGGGAATGGAGAAGGCGCTCTCGTCTGGAGATGCCTTTGAGGTCGCTCGGCTCGACATCGAGGGTGGGTTCGTCGACGTCGGCGTCATGATCTGCGCTGACCGGGAGTTCCCCGAGTCGGCGCGTGAATTGATGCTCGGCGGCGCTGAGCTCATTCTGGTTCCAAACGCTTGCCCTCTGGCTGGTGAGCGGACGTACCAGCTTCGCTCCCGCGCCTTCGAGAATATGACCGCAATCGCAACAGTGAACTATGCCGCTCCCGACCAAGACGGCCATTCGAGCGTCTTTGACGGAATGGTCTTCGAAAGTAATGGTCAACCGAATGGCCGACCTCGTGATCAGCTTGTTCTCGAGGCAGGCGATGGCGAGGACGTCTACCTGGCCACACTCGATCTGGACGCGCTCAGGGAGTACCGAAGGCGTGAGACCATGGGAGACGCATACCGGAAACCCAGTGCGTACAGGCGCTTGCTGTCCGAAGAACAAGGGGTGCCGGCCTTCGTTCGGTCCGATTCCCGAAGGTGATCTTCTAATCACAGAAGGCTGAGAGCCCGCCCACGAACAGTCACAGAGACGGCCGATCAGGCTGCCCAATAGGTACCGCGGGCGCGCACCCCCGGTCCACCGCTGCCGGGCCGTGAGGTTCGCCGCTGCCGGTGACCTGAGAGGTCCCGGACCGACGTATCAGCCTCAAGAACGACTCCGTCTGTTTGCGTGCGTGCTCTCGATCTTGAAGTTCCACATTGTGCCGGGGATCGCATGCTCAGCCGCGACGAGGCCTCGGAGAGTTCACCTCTCGTCGCCGGGAGGAGAACGGCCCGATATCAGCCGTGCGCCGCTCCTCGTGCTGGTTTGCCCGACGGATTGCCTGGCGCAGCCGGCGGGCCACCGGTTCCCGACGCTGTGCTCGTGCCGGCCCACTTGCAGTGACGCCGCCGAAGCGTTGGTTACAACAGGACCTGGGGCGATCCCCGAGCGTCGGGCCATGGGCTGAGCGCGGCGACCCGGGTGATGACGAACGACCCCACAGGCCCACTGGTGCGCCGTGCAGCATGAGCAGACGGGTCGTCTATGAGCGGCCGGAGTGGAGGTTTTCCATGGGCTCCGAAGAAGCTCGGGGCAAGGTCCAGAAGGCGATGGAAAGGGCTTCCGAGAAGGTCGAGGAGGCCATGGGTATCGCCAGCGAAAAAGCCGAGGAAGGAGTCGGCAGGGGCAGCTCGAAGGCCGAGGAGGCCATCAGCAAGGCGCAGGGAGCCTTGGGCAGGGCATCAAAGAAGATCCATGACAAACTGGGCTGATCCCTGGTCAGCGAAGAGAAAACCCCGAGAGGTGCCAAGCCGGCCACGAAACGCCTCGGCGCGTCGGGGCGGCCTTGCCTGCGGAGCGATTTGTTCCCGCTCGGCCACAGCGTCGGGGTTCGTTTCCGGTTGTTGCCTTCGTGAGCCGCCCATGGGCGCCATCGTCAAGCCGGGGTTGGGAGCACTGGAGGTACGGTAATGACAAATGCACAGCCAACTTGGCAACCGCACGAACGACACGGTCATCTCACGACGCAGAGCGACCTTCCTGACACGGTCTTTGCGTTCCCGAAGCAAAGGAAGGAGCCGCTGACCGATGCCGCGCACGTCCGCAACGCTGTCGCCCGCTTTGATCAAGTGATCGACGTGTCGGAGGCGGACCGAGCCGTGGCATTCGCCAACATCGAGAAGGCTGCGCACTATTACGGCGTGGAACTCTCGGAGACCGATTGGCATCAGCTCGGCGTTCATCCCCAATGAGGTGACTCGACGGTTTACCCGGTGGGGGGTCGGATAGGGGCGTCGAAATAAGCCTGCGCCAGCCGCAGAATTTGCGCATCGTCGAGGTCGTCGATGTCGAGGCGCACGTCGGCAACGATCTTGGCTGCGACGTCTTTGCGGTGCTTCTCGACGTAGGCCACCCAGTGATGAGATGCATTGGCTTTGCCTTCGCCGTGCCCCAGGACGAGGATCGCTCCTGCCGGCACCAAGGCTTCGGTGATCGCCCGCCAGTACTCAGGGCTGTCGGCTTCATAGGTGCCGTCTGGGTTGCCTGCGCGGTGATAGACCTCGTGAAAGCGCCCACGTGGGTCAAGGGCGAAGACACGGTCGGGCGGCTGATCAGGCGTCGCGTCCGTGGGGTAGATCCTGGTCACGCGGAAATCGATGACTGCGACCACGCACTTGTCACGTATGAGATCGACGTTGTCAGGCACGCGCGGATCCCGAATAGTCGTGTTGGACAGTTCCCACGATCAACGTCTCTCTGACATTTGGGCCCGACGTAGCGTGCTTGCCTTCTTGCCCAAGAGGCTCCCGCGCCAACCTGGGAGGTGACTAGGGCCAGAGGTCCTTTGGTCGAGGAACAACCAATAGCGGTCGCACGCGAAGATGGCGCCACTGGGGAGTCACCGGTTGCCGAATTCCGGGACCGGCCGGCCACGATCAGTGGCCGTCGCGCCGATCCGGCTCGGTGCCGGTTCCGGTTACCCGTTGGGCCCCTCGAGCCACAGCTCTCCGGCGGTGTCGATCCAACGCCAGGAGCCGGACGGCCCCTCGCGGCTTTCGCCTCTAGAGCCGACGTCAGAAACACGAAGACTGAGGAACTACAGACGTTTGAAACAAGTCCCCCGCCGAAGGAGGCATCGTACGACGCTCGCGCTTCCTGCTACCGGCCGTCGTGGGGGTGGTGCTGCTCATCGCCTCCGTACTCGGTGGTCTTCCCTGATGCCACCATTCAGATGTTTCCGACGACGGACAAGCCAGGCCACCACGCTGTCATTTCGGCCCACTTAAACCTGCGCCCGGTTTGAACAGGCAGAGCTTCGGTTCGGTGGACCGGTTCAGGTAGCCTTGTCCGGTGGTCTTGTCCCCGCTGGCGGTCGGTGACATGGCGGGGCATCGTGCTCTTCGTCAGCCCCTGGGCGACACGTCACACCGTGCCGTGCCGGGGCCTGATCGCCACGGATGGGAGCTCATTCGTTGACTGGGTACAGCCGGGTCGCCTTTCAACCGGGGTACACGGGCAACGAGAACGACAGCGATCCTGTCCACCTTCCACGATCCTGTCCACCTTCCATACGTGCGTCACGTTCACCTGGGTTGGCGGCACGACCAGTACGGGCGATGGGTCTCGGATCGGGAAGACGAAGCCCAGTGGGAGGTCGTGTGCGTCCAGTGCGGTGACGACGAGGGACCGGCCGATCGGCAGACACCAGGCGTCCAGCGACTGCGCGGCCCGTACCCGAGCCTGCACAAGGCTCGACATGCTGCGCGGAGACACGAAGCGGAGACCAATGCCCCGACCTGCTGGATCCCCGGAAGTGCTGTCCCGTTGCCTGAGGGCGGAGCGAGATGACGCCACGGGAGAAGGTCATGTCCGACGCGGTCGTCGATTCTCTGGTTCTGGATCTGCTGGAGTGGATCGGCCCTGGTTCCCGACCCTACGCCGAGGTGCTCGAGGCATGGCGAACCTCGTGCCCACGCTTGCCCGTGTGGGAAGAGGCCAACGACCGAGCTCTTGTCGTGAGGCGCCACGAACCCGGACGGGGCCAGTGCGTATCGGTGTCGGCCGCCGGCTGGGCTGTTCTCCGGGAGCAGCGGCGGGGCGCTGTTCCGCCTAGGGAGCGTGCCTGAGGGTCTCCCACTGGTGCCGGGACATACGGTAGATGCGTAGGGGCCGGTCGAAGTACGGGTGCACGGTGTCGCGCTCGACCTGCATTCCGATCTTCTCCATCACGCGTCCGGACGCGACGTTGTCAGGCTCGTAGATGGACAGGATCGCCGGCAGCGCGAGCTCGTCGAAGCCGTAGTCGAGCATCGCCCTTGCCCCTTCCGATGCCAGACCCTGGCTCCACACCGCCGGATCGAGCCGCCACCCGATCTCGACCGCAGGCATGACTTCTGGCAGCCAGTCGGGCGGAGAGAGCGTGATGTATCCCAGCAGCCGGCCGGTGCCCCGCTCCTCGGCCGCTCCCGGTCGCGGCCCGTCCTTCCGCTGGGCCTCGATCTTCCGGAGCAGAAAGAGCTCGGTTTCCTGGGGGGTGAACCCCCGGCCGAACGGATACCGCCACATCTCCGGCTTGGCGAAGATCTCTGACAAAGGCGCCAGGTCCTCCGACCGCCACGGGCGGATCCGAAGCCGGGCGGTGAGGATCTCGGGGTCCACCGGGAACTATCTAGTCGGTGGGCAGGCCCTGGGAACGGAGCCATGCCGTGGCTCTCGTTGGCGAGGCACGCGCCAACCAGGCGTCTTGAACGATCTCGGCCAGCTCCTCCCGACCTATCTCTCCGAGCCGGCTGGCCCGGAGCAGAACCGATGAGTGGCCGTCGAAGTGCGGTGTGGTGAAGAACGGCGAGGCGGGATCCTGGACGAGGGCCTCCTCGTCCTCTTCGCTCGGGACCCAGAAGATGATCACATCCTCATATCGCTCACCGGTATCCGGATCGAACGCGTCCGGGCGGGGGTTGCGGAAGTAGACAAAGGACTTGCTTCCGACCTGGTACACGGGGTTGTCGGCCGAACCGTGAACCATTGTCACGTGCGGCATGCCGAGCGCCAGCTCGTGGACGTCTTCCAGCCGTGCTCGCCGCTCGGTCCTTCGAGCCATCAGCGATCAGCAAAGCGTGGCTGAGATCGGCAGGTGCTTCACCCCGCCGACGAAGTTCGCCTGCGCGAACTCGGGCTCGCCGTCGAGCTCCACGTACTTCACTGCAGCAAGCACGCGGGGGAGCAGTGTGCGGATCTCACGGCGGGCGAACGTCGATCCCAGGCAGAAATGCTCTCCGCCGCCGAAGGCGATGGTGCGGTTGGCGTTTTGCCGGCGGATGTCGAAGGTCATCGGGTCCTCGAACACCGTCTCGTCACGGTTGGCCGATGGGTAGGAGAGAAGCAGCCGGTCGCCGGCGGGGATCTCGACGCCCGAGAGCGTGGCCGGCTCCGCCAGGTACCGGAGGAACTGTCGCACCGGCGACGTCCAGCGGATCATCTCGTCGCTGGCGTTGGCGGCGAGTCCGGGATCGGCCTGGAGCGTTTCCACTTGATCGGGGTGACGCAGCAGGGCCTCGAGGCCACCGGACAGGGCGAAGGACGTCGTGTCGTGCCCGGCGGTGGCGACGATCACGAAGTACCACAAGGTGGCGTGCCGGTCCATGGGCCAGCCGCCGACCCGGGCGTTGGCGAGGACGGTCGCCAGGTCGTCCTGCGGGTGAGCCCGACGGTCAGCCGCCATGGCGTTGAAATAGTCCTCGAACTCGGCGATCGTGTTCGTGACCATGGCGAAAGGGTCGCTCAGGTCACCGAGGTATTCGGGGTCGGCTGCCCCGAAGATGCCCTGAGTGAGCCGGAGCATCATCGGCTCGTCCTCCTCCGGGACTCCGAAGATGCTCATGATCACCCGCAGCGTGTAGGGCACGGCGATGTCCTGGGCGAAGTCGCAGCGGCCGTCCATCTGGCGGAATCTGCCGACGAACTCCTCGGCGATGCGGTCGATGTCGCTCTGTCGCTCGGCGACCGCACGCGGGCGGAACCAGGCATTGGCCACGTCGCGGTGCTGGCGGTGCTCTTGCCCGTCCATGTGTATGAGGGTCTTAGGCTCGATGCCCATGGCACCGAGCATCTCGAACTGCAGGTCAGGGCCGAGCACCGAGTTCCGGGTGTTCAGGAACCGGTCATTGTGTCTCGAAACGGCGAACACGTCCTCGTAACGGGTGACCGCCCAGAAAGGTGTGTAACCCTCGGCCTCGACCCTCAGTACCGGCGCTTCACGCCGGAGACGGCCGGCGACCGAATGCCATGACTCCTGGTCGGCGTAGGCGAGAGGATCGATGAAGATCGCTCCCCGATGGTCTTCTCCGGCCACCACGCACCTCCCCGGCGAAAGGGAAACCTAGCCGGAACACGGGTCCCGGTCCGGCCGGCGTTTCTTGGCAGGACATGACAAAGGCAGAAGCACCCCTCGGCGAGTAAGGTGCCGGACCGGACGCCCGCTCGAGACCTTGGGGGCGCCTGCAGGAGGTGCGCACCATGTCCGTCGCCGTGGCGCGAGACGAACCTCCTCTTGGCGCGGCAGAGCACCACCCCCGAGCGACCTCATATCGAGCCGGCTCCACGGTTTCAGAACCCGGACCGGCGCAGCGCCGAGGGGTGTCGGGGCCCAGGCTGGTCCTGATCGCCGACGACCACCGGGGGACGAGGCAGAGCCTTGCGGACATCATGAAGGCGGAGGGCTACCTGGTCGTCGAAGCCGAGGACGGCCGAGCGGCTCTCGGCGTCCTCGCCGCCTCGTCGGTTGATGTCCTTCTCCTCGATCTCGCTATGCCCCATGTGGACGGCATCGAGGTGCTTCGGCAGATCGATTCGCCTCCCCCGGTCGTCATCGTCTACTCAGCCTTTGACTACTACGAGCCGGACGAAGTGCAAGGCCAGGTCGGCTTCAAGGTGTTCAGGTCCCTACGGAAACCGGTCGCTCCCCCTCGCCTCGTCTCGGTCGTGGCCGATGCCATCGGGGAGTTGGATCGCTTCGACTGAGAGACGTCGCCGCCATGTCGAACCCGATGCCCGTGAGCGGTGTGCACTCTCGGCTCGAGAGTGTCAGACCCCGCCGAGAAAATGCCTTCTGACCTGCACCGACGAGCCCGGCGGTTCCCTCGAACCGCCCGCCTCCCGCCGGGGGACCCCGGCCATCCCGCTCCGGCACGCCGGGCGGAGCTGCCCCGGCCGTAGGCCGCCCCCATGGCTCCGGGCACTGCGCCTCCTTCGCGAGGAACATGGACGGTAATGACCGACAAGGCTTCCCGGCCTGACGAGGACCAGCAGGTGGCGCGTGCGCAACAGCTCGCCGCTTCGCTGCTCGAAGAGGCGGGTCGGCGACGCACGGGCCACGAGCGCAGGCAGTCGGCACGACTGTCCCGCATTCTGGCGGAGCCGGAAGGAAGGACCCTCATCCTCGCCCTCACCGACGAAGTCCTCCGCATCCGAGACCCACGCCGGGCGGCAAGAGTGCTCGCCGGCCTGGTCCGGGTAGGCAAGGGCACGGCCGTGCTCGGTCCTGTCGACCGCCTGTCGCTTCGGGTCGGCGCCGAGCTCGCTCCGCTTCTGCCCGGAGTCGTGGTGCCCCTGGCCAGGCGCCGCGTGCGGGCCGAGATGGGCGGGGTGATCCTCCCCGCCGGTGGCGTCCAGCTCGCCAAGCACGCAGCCGAACGTGGGGCGCAGGGCATGCGGCTCAACGTCAATGTGCTGGGCGAGGCCATCCTCGGTGACGACGAGGCCGAGCGACGTCTCGCCCGCATCGTTGCCACCCTCGACCATCCCGCCATCGACTACGTGTCGGTGAAGGTCTCGTCCATCTGCGCGCAGATCGACGTGGTGCGCTTCGACTACGAGGTCGAACGCATCGCCACCCGGCTCCGGAGGCTTTTCGACAAGGCGCTGAGCTTCGACCCACCGAAGTTCGTCAACCTCGACATGGAGGAGTTCCGCGACCTCGAACTGACGCTGGCTGTCTTCAAGAAGGTGCTCGACGAGGCGCCCTACCGGCAGATGCCGGCCGGCGTGGTGTTGCAGGCGTATCTGCCTGACTCGCTGCCCGCTTTGGAGGAGCTCTGCCGGTGGGGGAGGACCCGCCACGCCCGGACCGGAGGTTGGATCAAGGTCCGCCTGGTGAAGGGGGCCAACCTGGCCATGGAGCACGTGGAGGCGGAGATCCGCGGCTGGCCGTCCGCCCCCTTCCTCTCCAAGGAAGAGACGGACGCGCAGTACAAGCGTCTGCTCGATGT
>DATHCF010000244.1:0-6264 GCA_035319705.1 Acidimicrobiales bacterium
CGCAGGAAGCTGGCGCCCACGTGGAAGTTGCGCCGGAAGTACTCGCTCGGCGTCATCGACATGGCCTTGGCTGCCTCCCCGAAGAAGTTGGACTCCGCCGCGCCGCCGTGGATCATCCTCCCGTAGAACCAGTCGAGGGTCTCGAGCCCGCGCGGCAGCCAGGCCAGGCCCTGCTCGGTGAGCACGATGCGCAGCGTCGGATGGCGTTCGAGCACTCCGCCGAAGATGAGGTGCCAGGCCGGGCGGTGGGAGAACCACGGCAGCTCGATGAGCATGATGCCCCGGGCCGCCGGGTGCTCTCCGTAGTCCGGGATACCGCCGCCGCCGTGGATGTTGATCGGCACGGACAGCTCCTCGCACAGATCCCACAGCGGCTCGTAGACCGGCTCCCACCACGGGGCCGGGTCGGCGCCGGGAGGGATGGAGGGAAGCAGCACGCCGGCGAAGGGGGAGAAGGTCTTCGCCGCCCACCGGATCTCGGTCAGCGCGTCGTCGACCCTGTTGGCGAAGATCTGGACCACCCCGGCCCGGCGCCCGGGCGTCTTGGCGCAGAAGTCGGCCAGCCACCGGTTGTGGGCCTGCAGCCCCGCCCACCGCCGCTCGTAGGTCTCGGCGTTCGGCGGCAGGGCCACCAGGCTGCTCTCCTCGAAGAAGGGGGGCACGGCGTTCGGGAAGAGGACTTCGGCGGCGACGCCGTCGGCTTCGTTCTCGGCCAGGCGGCGATCGGAGTCCCAGTTGCGATAGGCGGTGGGGGCGAGGAGGTCGGCGAAGGGGTTCACGTAGCTGTCTGCCCAGGCGTCGAACTCGTCGTGCCACTTCGAGGCCAGATAGGGGCGGTAGTCGGGGATGTCCCCGCCGGCGTGCGCGTCGGCCGAGACGACCGTGTAGCGACGATCGGGGGCGAGCGTGGTCACGCGGAGGTGCGCACTCGAAGGCTCATGCGAGCCCCTGGAGGGCAGAGGGAGGAAGCTCCCCCTTGGCGATGGCGTCGGCCCGGGCGTGGAGGAGGCGGCCGGCTTCGTCGAGGTTGTGACCGATCACGAAGCGCCCCTCCTTCACCCCCTGCACGGCGAACCGGCCGAGCTCGGCGAGGTCCATGGTACGGGTGGAGCGCCCGGCGGCGGCGAGGGCCGCCTTGAACTCGGCGAAGGTGGTGCCCGGAGCGGGAGGCCGGGGCCGGGTGCGGGCGAGCTCGGGCGGACGGTTGCGCTGTGCCTCCCACAACCCCGTCTCGAGCAGGCCACCGGAGGGATAGAAGATGGCGGCCCGCAGGTTGGTCTTCTGGGCGAGGAACTGATGGGCGAGCGCCTCGGTGAAGCAGCTGATGGCCGCCTTGGACGACGCGTAGACCGAGGCGTAGGGGACCGGGGCGATGCCGCCGTCGCCGGAGGACGTGGTGACCACCACGCCGGGCTGGCCCGAGGCGATCATTCTCGGCACGAATGCGAGGACCCCGTTGGCCGTCCCGAACACGTTGACCCCGTAGCACCACTTCCAGTCGTTGGGCTCCTGGTCCCACGGGTTGCCCCCGCCGCCGGAGGTCACCCCGGCGTTGTTCCACAGCACATGGCAGGCGCCGTGCTCGGAGAAGACGGTGTCGGCCAGGCGCCCGACCGCAGCGAAGTCCGACACGTCGGTGACGATCCCGTGTACCTCTCCCCGGCCGGAGAGCTCGCCGACGGTCTTCTCGAGCACCGGCGCTTCGATGTCGGCGATCACCACCTTCGATCCCTCGTCGAGCAGCGCCTCGACGATCCCCCTGCCGATGCCCGCCGCCCCGCCGGTGACGACGGAGAGCGCTCCCCGGAGGTCTTCCATCGCCCCGCCTCCCCCTCTGCATGGTGCAGCCCGGCTCGTCCTGCGGCTCATGGTGACACACCGCCTCGTACGCGACACCGGTTCGGAGGGGCTTCCGCAGGGCGCCGGTTGCCCGAATCCTATAAATCCGACTTGATTTATCACCTTTTAGCCCTTACCCTGTCTCCATGGCCACCGACTGGTTCCCCCGACGCCGCATCCCCCCGCGGTCGGACGGTTTCGTGGCCCCCCGGGTGCCGGCATGACGAGCGCGTCCCCCCAGCTCGTCGGGTATCCCGGGGAATCTCTCGCCCCGGTCGAGCCCCCCGTCGCGCCCCGCGTGCTGGTGCCCCTCGCCGCTGTACCGGCACCGGCACCGGCACCGGCCCCGGAGCAGGCGCTCGGCGCCGGCGACCTCCTGACCATCGCCGAGGGTCTGGCCACGATCGCCCCGCGCTGGGCGGGGATGCAGCGTCCGCGCCGGCGGGTGTGGGATCTGATGGCTGCTTCGGAGAGCTTCGAGGCCTGGGTCGTCGGCTGGCCGACCGGCGCGGGGATCGACCTTCACGACCACGGGCCCTCGTCCGGCGCAGTGGTGGTGGCGAGCGGTGAGCTGCGTGAGACCACCCCGGTGGAGGACGGCACCGGAGTCGGCTCGTGGCTGACGAGGGTCGTCACGGCCGGCGAATCGGTGACCTTCGGGCCGAACTACGTCCACGGTCTCGTGAACGCCGGGGCATCGGTGGCGGTGAGCGTGCACGTCTACTCGCCACGGCTCACCTCCATGACGTACTTCGACCTGGTCGACGGCCGGCTCCGGACCGTGCCATGAAGCCCTGCCTCGTGGCCTTCCACGCCCATCCCGACGACGAAGCCATCTTCACCGGTGGCACCATCATCCGAGCCAAACGGGCGGGCTGGCGGGTGGTGGTCGTCGTCGCCACCTCGGGTGAACGGGGAAACAAGCCCGAGTGGGTGACGGGCGACCTCGCTGCGCATCGCCGCTCCGAGACCGAAGTGGCGGCCCGACTGCTCGGCGCCGACAAGGTGGTGTTCCTGGGCTACGGCGACTCGGGAATCGTTCCGGGGGCCAGTCCTCCGTGCCGGTCCGACTCCGTCGTCCCCGCACCGGCGCTGGCCCGCGCCTCGGTGCTCGAAGCGGCGGCACGGCTGCGCCGGGTCCTGTTCGAAGAACGGGCGACTGTCCTCACCAGTTACGACGAGACGGGCATCTACGGACACGAAGACCACATCCGGGTGCACGCCATCGCCGCCGCTGCGGTGCTCGACACCACGTGCGACCTGGTGGAGGCCACCATCGATCGCGCCCGGCTGCGATCGCTACGTGAGGACCTCGTCGATCGCGGACTCGATCCCGCGGTGTGGCCCGCTCGCCTGGTCGAAGAGGTGGGCACGGGCGACGGCCGGTCCCTGCTCACGCTGGACCTCCACGGCGGCTTCGACCTCGACCGCAAGCTCGAGGCGGTGGCGGCGCACGTCAGCCAGGTCGTCGAAGCCCAGGACTTCATGGGGTTGCCGCCCGGGGCCTTCCACCGCCTGATGTCGTACGAGAGTTTCCGCCCGGCGCGACTGCTCGACGGGCGGTTCTGCGAGCTCGTCTCCTCCGGCTCGTCGTCGCAGCGAACACCGGTCACCGCGGGAGCAGCGAGCATCTGATCTTCCGTCGGTGAGCGGTGTGCCGGTCGACGCGTCGGCGTGACCGCTCTACTGTGACGCCGATGTCAGTCTCGTCGGCGGCGGCCACCCACCCGCTCGATTCGCTCACTGCCGAGGAGGTCACCGCTGCCGCCGCACTAGTGATGGCGGACGCCCACTTCGACGAGCACGCCCGCTTCGCCTACGTGGGCCTGGACGAGCCGTCCAGAGGAGCGGCGCGCTCCTTCGCACCCGGCGATCCGGTCGGCCGCCGGGTGCGGGTGGTGATGACGACGGGTCCGGGGGCCCGCGTGGTGGAGGCCGTCGCCTCGCTGTCCGACGGGCGACTCGAGTCGGTGACCGAGATCGACGGCGTCCGGCCCAACCTGCTCTTCGAGGAGGCGCTGGCGGCCATTACGGCGCTCAACACCGATCCCGCCTGGACGGCCGCCATGGCCCGGCGCGGCATCGACCCGGCGCAGGTCCAGATCGATCCCTGGCCGGCGGGGAACTTCGCCTCTCCGCACGAGGACGGCCGGCGCATATGCCGGTGCCTCCCCTATCTGCGCCAGACCCCCGACGACAACGGCTACGCGCGGCCCATCGAAGGCGTGGTGGGGTTCGTGGACATGGCCAGGGGCCGGGTCCTCGAGATCCTCGACACCGGGGTGGTTCCCCTGCCGCCCGAGTCCGGCAGCTACTACCCCGAATCCCAGCCGGCGCTGCGCGGCGACCTGAAGAGCCTGGAGATCGTGCAGCCCGACGGGCCCGGCTTCACCGTGGAGGGCAACCTCATCCGATGGCAGCGGTGGTCGTTACGGGCGTCGCTCGACGCCATCGAGGGGCTCGTGCTCCATGAAGTCGGCTATGAGGACCGGGGCCGGCTCCGACCGGTGCTGTACCGGGCGTCGGTGGACGAGATGGTCGTCCCCTACGGCGACCCGGGGCCGCTGCACGGCTGGAAGAACGCCTTCGACGCCGGCGAGTGGGGACTCGGGCGCATGGCCAACTCCCTCGAGCTCGGATGCGACTGCCTGGGCGAGATCCGCTATCTCGACTCGGTGCTGGCCAACGAACGGGGCAAGCCCTATGTGGTGAAGAACGCCATCTGCCTCCACGAGGAGGACTACGGCATCCTGTGGCGCCACCACGACGGACGCTCCGGGCGCACCGAAGTCCGCCGGTCGCGTCGACTGGTGGTGAGCTCGATCGCCACGGTGGGGAACTACGACTACGGCTTCTACTGGTACTTCTACCTCGACGGCACCATCGGCTTCGAGGTGAAGCTGACCGGAGTGCTCTCCACCATGGCCGTGCCGCCGGGCGAGGTTGCCCGCTTCGGCTCCATGGTGGCTCCGCAACTAGCCGCCCCGTATCACCAGCATCTGTTCAACGTGCGCCTCGACGTCGACGTGGACGGCACGGCCGCCTCGGTCTACGAGGTGGAGGCGCGCCCGCTTCCCGCCGGCCCGGACAACCCGTGGTCCAACGCCTTTGCGGCGCATGCCCGGCTGCTCGAGACCGACACCGAGGCGCGGCGCGTGGTCGACCCTGCATGCAGCCGGCACTGGAAGGTGGTGAGCTCCACGGCCAGGAACCGCCTCGGCCAGCCCACCGCCTACAAGCTGGTCCCGGGACCGACGCCGACCCTGCTGGCCGCCCCCGACTCGAGCGTGGGACGCCGCGCCGCCTTCGCCACCCGGAACCTCTGGGTGACGCCCTACGCCGCCGGCGAGCGCCGAGCGTCGGGCGACTATCCCAACCAGCACTGCGGCGGAGACGGCCTGCCACGTTGGACGGCACAGGAGCGCTCGATCGTCGACGAGAACCTGGTGCTCTGGTACACCTTCGGCGCCACCCACATCCCCCGGCCCGAGGACTGGCCGGTGATGCCGGTCGAGTACGCCGGCTTCCAGCTGGTGCCCGTCGGCTTCTTCGACCGCAACCCGGCGCTCGACCTGCCGCCTCCGGCCCACTGCCACTCGCAGTAACTCTGGCGGGGTGGTTGCGACCCGTAGCCGCTCAGAGTGGGATTACCGGACGTTTCTTCCCGCAGAGGAATAAAGTTTATGCGCCGCGTCGTCGGCTACGGGGGGCGGCTCACAGGGGGCGGTTTCGATGGCCAGGCGACTGATCTCGTCGTTCACGGTACTCGCCGTGTTGGTGGTTGCCGCCGCGTCGGTGGGAGCTTGGTGGGTCATCCGCCAAGGCGTCGACCGTCAGAACAGGGCACTGCTCCAGGACGACGAGAGCCAACTCGGTTCGATCCTCCAGAGCGCGTTACAGCTCCTGCGCAACAATCTGGACGGCGTCGTCTTCTACGCGTTGGCCGCGCCTGCCCACGACGAGGCCCAGGTGTTCGCCCAGGAGGCAAAGCCCATCCTGACGAGCCCGGACTCCTCGGTGGCGCTCGTGAGTATCTCCCCACCACGGGTCCTGCTGGCGGAGGGGCCGGACCTGCGGGCCGGGGAGCAGCTGCCCTCCAGTGCCGTGACTCCATCCGAGGTCGGGCTACCCACTTCGACCACGCCGACGCTGGGCGCCACGGTGTTCCGCTCCGGGTCAACCACACTTCTCGCCATCACGTCCACCGTCTTTGTCGATCCCAACGACGCCGCCATCGAGACAGTAAAGCTGAACCAGACAGGCGCCACGCCGAACCGGACCGGCCCGTACTCGCATCTGTTCGTGAACCTCTACAACGCCACGAAGCCGTCAAAGGGGCAACTCATCGCCACCACCTACGGACCGAGGCCCCTTCCGGAGCCCGTGGCGAGCGAGGTGGTTCGATACGAAGGGGTTACCTGGCTC
>DATHCF010000245.1:0-2523 GCA_035319705.1 Acidimicrobiales bacterium
CCGGGCTGCCTCCGCGCCGAGGGTGTAGGCCTCCTGGCGATCGACAGCCGACACGGCCCACGTGGCGCAGCGCTGGAGGAGGCCGAGCACCTCGGCTCTGCAGCCCAGCTCGAGCCGCTCCTCCACGAGCTTGGCCAGGCCCGGCGCCACCCCGCCGGAGAGCGGACGGTCGAACACCGGATGGTCGAACTGGGTCGGGCCCGTCCCGGTCGAGGTTCCTTCGGCCACGACCACCAGCACCGAGCCGTGGCGGGCGACGTTCGAGCTGACGTCGTCGAGGAACGACGCCTCGTCGAAGGGCCGCTCCGGGAGGTAGACGAGATGGGGCGCACCTCCGGTGACCCCTCGGGCCGACAGGGTGGACAGCGCCAGCCACCCGCTGGAGCGCCCCAGGGTCTCGACGAGGCGGACCTGCTCGATGGAGACCATGGCCCGCTGGTCAAGGGCAAGAGCGCACACCGCCTGCACGAGAAACCGCGCCGCGCTCGGGAACCCCGGACAATGGTCGGTGCCGGCCACGTCGTTGTCCACCGTCTTGGGCACGGCGACGACCGACAGCCGCTGCCCTCGCCGGCGCGCCGCGGTTCGGTGCAGCTGGTCGGCCAGGTACATGGTCCCGTTCCCCCCGATGAGGGCGAGGCCGTCGACACCGGCCGACAGAAGCCCCTCGACGGCGGCACCGATCTCGAACTCGGCAAAGCGGTGGCGCCCGGCACCGAGGAATGCGCCCGGCGCCGCCGCCGTGCCCGGACTCAAGACGACGGCGTCCGAATGCTCGGTGAGCGGACCGCCCTCGGTGGACAGACGCAGCGGTCGCAGGTCGCCGCGCAGGAGCCCGAGAGGCCCACCGTGGCAGCCGAGCACCTGGCAGGGGCCCGCCCCTTCCAGGAAGCCCTGAAGAGTGCTGTTCAGCACGGCGGTGGGCGCGCCCAGTTGGGCGACGGCCAGCGTCGTCATGCGCCGGCCACGTCCACCACGGGCTTCGTGACCTCTCCCGCCAAGAACGCCTTCGATACCCGGGGAAGCTCCGAGAACGGCTCGGCGCAGAGGACGAGCTCCTCGAGCGCCCCACCGGCTTCCCGCAGGAGCCCCCAGTTCCTCTCGGCGTCGGCGATCGGGAAGTAGAAGGAGCGGACCCAGGCCGCCTCGGTGCGACGCCAGTGCAGCGACGGTGGCAGGGACCATGGCTCTGCACCCTCGCCCAACATCAGCACCGCACCGCCCTGGCCCACCACTCGACTGGCCGTCGCCCTGGCCCCGCTGTCGCCTGCTGCCTCGACCACCAGGCCGAAGCGGTCCTCGCCTTCCTCCGATCCTGCCGGCTCCGCATCCCACGGGACCGCCCCCAAGGAGACGGCCAGCTCGAGTCGCTCGGGCAGCCGGTCATAGGCATAGACCTTCTGACCCCGATGACGGGCAACGCCGACCACCCCCAGGCCGAGAGGGCCGCAGCCAAGCACGAGCACCCGGCCGTCCGGCTCACCGTGCGGCCGCCCCATCACTTCGGCGGCGCGGTCGAGCCCGTGGGCGGCAGTGCCGAGGGTGTCGAGCACCAGCACGGCGCGACGAGGCGGGACGTCGGGGGGAACCGGGAGCAGGTTGCGAAACGGAACCCGCACCTTGTCGGCGAAGCCGCCGTCGACCTGCCAACCGATCACACCGGCCATGGCGCTGCAACGCTGGCTCTCCCCGCACCTGCACCAGGGGCAGGACCCGCAGAACAGCGGTGCGTACACGGCGGCGAGCTGTCCGAGCGCCGGACCGTCGCCGCCCTCGCCCACCGCCACCACGCGCCCGACGATCTCGTGCCCGGGAACCACGCTCGCCCCCGTGGCAAGCAGGCGCTTGTCGGACCCGCAGAACGCGCAGTGCGCCACCTCGAGCACCACCTCGCCCGTGCCCGGGCAAGGATCGGCGCGCTCTTCGATCACCACCGCACCTCCGCCGGCGAAGCGCGCGGCGCGCACCTACTGCTCCTTCGGTGGTCTCGACGGCCCGCTACCCACGCCGAGGGTGTCGATGGCCCGCCCGATCTCCTCGAGATCCTCCTGGCCCAGGTGCACGGTGGCGGCCGGCAACCAGTCGTCGAGCTGCCCGGGGCGTCGCGCCCCCACGATCGCCGCGCTCACTCCCGGCCAGGTGAGCGTCCAGGCCACGGCCACGGCGGCGGTCGTCGTGCCGTGTCTGTGCGCCACCGAGCCGAGCACGCAAGCGAGAGCCAGGTTGCGCTCGAGCCGTTCGCCCTGGAAGTCCGGATCGCGAGCACGCCAATCGTCGTCCTGTAGCGAAGCGGCTCGGGCCGGCGAGAACGCCCCGGTGAGGAGCCCCGACTGCATGGGCGAGTAGACGATGACTCCGGTTCCGTGCGCCGCGCACCAGGCAAGCTCGGCGGCGGCTTGGCGGGCGATGGCCGAGAACGGCGGTTGTAGCGAGTCGACGTGGCCGATGGCGGCTGCCGCCTCGAGCTGGGCGACGCTGTGGTTCGAGAGCCCCGCTGCCCGGATCTTTCCCTCCTCCTTCAGT
>DATHCF010000246.1:0-2277 GCA_035319705.1 Acidimicrobiales bacterium
TGCCGAGCTGCGCCACCTTCTGGCGCAGCTCGGAGAAGGCCAGCTTGAAGACGCTGCCGCCCACTCCGGGCACCCCGGTGCGCGCCGCCTGGGACACGTTGCGCCGCGCCAGCGCCCACATGGCGTCGAGCTCGGCAGCGAAATGGCCCACGCGCCGGCGAAGCTCGTCGTCCGACCACGCGCCCGATCGGCGGGCCAGGCCGCGTAGGTGCCGAAGCAGCTCCATGGTCTGCAGCAGCTCGCCGACGAAGGCCGTCCCGCGCTCGAAGCTCAAGGTGACCATGGTCACCCGCCAGCCGTCGTTCTCCTCGCCCACGCGGTTGGCAACCGGCACCCGCACCTCGTCGAGGAAGAGCTCGGCGAACTCGCTCGACCCCGACATCGTGCGCAGCGGGCGGATGTCGATGCCCTCTGCGTCCATGGGCATGACGAGCCACGTGATCCCCTTGTGCTTGGGGCCCTCGTCGGAGGTGCGGACCAGCAGCTCGCAGTGGTCGGCCACCTCGGCGTGCGAGGTCCAGATCTTCGATCCGCTCACCACGTACTCGTCGCCGTGGCGCACCGCCTTGGTGCGCAGGGCGGCCAGGTCGCTGCCGGCGTCCGGCTCGGAGAAGCCTTGGCACCACACGTCGTCGCCGCGCAGGATCGGCGGCAGGAAGCGCGCCTTCTGCTCGGGCGTCCCCTCGGCCACGATGGTGGGGCCGGCGTGGAGCAGGCCGACGAAATTCACCCCCACATAGGGGGCGTGCGCCCGCTCGAGCTCCTCCAGGTAGACGAGTGCCTCCACCGGGGAAGCGCCGCGCCCGCCACCTTCGACCGGCCAGTCGATCCCGGCGTAGCCGGCGTCGTACAGCATCCGCTGCCAGGCGGTGTCGTAGCGACGACGCGCCGGCCAGTCGAGCATCGAGGGCGGCGGCGGGAGGTCGGGCACCACCTCGGCCAGCCACCGGCGCAGTTCGTGGCGGAAGGCTTCTTCGGCCTCCGAGTACCGCAGGTCCACGCCGGCCCCGGGCCTACGACGGCGGCCGGCGCTGCGCCCAGGGCGAAGCCGCTTCGAGCTGCGCGGCCACCCGCAACAGCCCCGACTCGTCGAAGGGGCCGCCCACCAGCTGCACACCGACCGGCAGCCCCCCGGCCGAGACGTGGATGGGAAGCGAGATGGCGGGCTGGCCCGTCGCGTTGAACAGCGCGGTGATGACGGCCATCTGGAACACCTCCAGCGGAGGGACCCCGCTGTCGGCGGTGTCGTGGGCGGCGGCCAGGACGCTGCCGGCCGGCGGGGGGAGGATGGTCATGGTCGGGGTGAGCAGGAGGTCGAAATCCCTGCCCCATCGGGGCACGATCTGGCGGGTGGCGCCCTGCAGGACGTGGACGGCCTGCACGTAGGTCAGGCTGTCCACCGACTTCGCCTGGGACAGCCAGCTGCGGATGTGGGGCTCGGTCCTCTCCCAATCCACGTCCTCGAAATCGGCCAACCCGGAGTTGACGATGTCCAAGAAGGCCGGGACGAACTCGTCGGGCACCTCCAGGGTGGCCTTGTCGACCACGTGTCCCAGTGACTCCAAGGTGGCGGCAGCCTGGCGGACGGCGGTGACGCACTCGTCGTCCACGGCGAAGCCGAGCGGGGCGTCCTCCATCACACCCACCCGCAGCCGGCCGGGCTCGGCGCCGAGCTCGTCGAGGAACGGGCGTGCCGGCGCCGGGGCGTTGTACCACTGGAGCTGCTCCGGGCCACAGATGACGTCCAGCACGGCGGCGGTGTCGGCCACGTCACGGGTGACCACTCCCTCCACCGTGCCGCCCTCCCAGCTGTTCACCAGCCGCGGGACGCGTCCGCGGCTCACCTTGAGGCCGACCAGGCCGCAGCACGACGCCGGGATGCGGATCGACCCGCCCCCGTCGTTGGCATGGGCGATGGGAAACATCCCCGCCGCCACCGAGGCCGCCGCTCCGCCGCTCGATCCCCCTGGGGTGCGTTCGGTGTCCCACGGGTTGCGGCTGATGCCGTAGCGGTCGTTCTCGGCCACGGTGATGGGACCGAACTCGGGGGTGTTGGTGCGCCCGCACAGGATGAAACCGGACCGTTGCAATGCGTCGACGACGAGCTCGCTCTGCGCCGACACCTCGTCCCTGGCTCCCCACGAGCCGTAGGTGACGGGCCAGCCGGCCACCGGCGTGAGGTCCTTTATGGGGATGGGAACCCCGAAGAACGGGGGCAGGTCGTCCGGATGGCGCTGCACCACGGCCTCACCGGCTGCCTTGGCCGCCGATCGGGCC
>DATHCF010000247.1:0-2814 GCA_035319705.1 Acidimicrobiales bacterium
ACCGCCCAGCACGAGACGGGGGCGACGTTCTTCGTCATCACCCACAACATCCAATCGGTCATGCGCACCGCCGATTACATGGGCCTGCTGTTCCGCTCGAAGCTGGTGGCCTTCGGCTCGAAAAAGGCGATGACCGAGAGCGCCGATCCCATCGTCCGCCAGTTCCTGACCGGCCAGGCCGAGGGCCCCATCGGCATGGACGAGATGGCCGAGTCGGACGCGTCGGGCGGCTCGGCCGGGGCGCAGGACCGGGGCCCGGCCGTCGCCGTGGGTGCGGCTGCCGGCGAGCACTGAATATCCTGATCTTCTGATCTCTGCCGTCTCCCGCTTCGACGACTGGGTCGACGCCCGCGTCGAGCCTCTGCGCCGCCGGCCCGGCCTCGACCGATTGGCGGCGTCGGTGTCCTTTCTCGGCGATCACGGGCTGGTGTGGTTCCTCGTGCTGGTGGCTCGTCTCGGCCGTCCGGGGCCACGGCGCCGTTCGGCGGCTCGTGCCGTGCTCTTCACCGGGACGGTCGTGCCGGTGGTCAACAGCGCGCTCAAGTCCCTGGTCGACCGGTCCCGCCCGGCTGATCCGACGGCGATGGCGGGACTGCGCCGTCCGACCTCGGCCAGCTTCCCCTCGGGCCACTCCCTGGCCGCCTGGTGCGCGGCGACCCTCCTGGCCGAGGACGACCCCTGGGCACCGCTCTACTACGCCACCGCCGCGGCGGTGTCCTGGAGCCGCATCCAGCTGCGCCACCACCACGCCACCGACGTGGTGACCGGCTCGATCCTCGGCTGCGCCCTCGGTGCGGTCGGGCGGCAGCTCGACCCGTCGCGTGCCCGGCGCTGGGGGGGTTGAGCTGCGTGCCCGGCGCAGGGCGGGTTGAGCTCCGTGGCCGGCCCAGGGCGGGTTGAGCTGCGGTGCCCGGCGGTGGGGCCGAGCAGCGGGGGTGGCGGGCGGGAATGCCCGGAGAGGGTTCCGGGTTGCCTCACGCATGAGCCGAGAATTCTCCGTCTCCTACGACTACCGCTGTCCCTTCGCCCGTAACGCGCACGAGCACCTGGTGGAAGCACTGCGCGGCGGCGCCGATTGGGACGTGGCCTTCGTCCCCTTCTCGCTGTCGCAGGCTCATGTGGAAGAGGGCGGGCAACCGGTGTGGGAGAACCCCGACAAGGCGCGCGACCTCCTGGCCATCGAAGCAGGGCTGGTGGTGCGGGACCTCTATCCGCAGCGCTTCCTCGACGCCCACCTGGCCCTCTTCGCCGCCCGACACGACCGGGGTCTCGACCTACGTGAGGAAGAGGTGGTGCGGGAGGTACTGGAGAGCGCCGGTGTCGACGCCCCGGCCGTCCTCCAGGTGCTGGGCGAGGGCTGGCCCCGAGAGGAGTTCCGCAAGGCCCATGAGGAGGCGGTCACCGAGCACCACGTGTTCGGCGTCCCCACCTTCGTGGTCGGCGACTCGGCCGTCTTCGTGCGGATCATGACCCGCCCGGCGGGGGACGCCGAGCTGGCCCGGCGCACGATCGACCACGTCCTCGACCTGATCGACGACCATCCCGAGCTGAACGAGTTCAAGCACACCACCATCTCCCGGTAGGGTCTGCGGCCATGTCCGTAGCGGTGGTGATGGGCAGCTCCTCGGACCTGCCGGTGATGGAAGGCGCCATCGGGGCGCTGCGGGAGTTCTCGGTCCCGTTCGAGGTGCGGATCCTGTCTGCGCATCGAACCCCGGACGATGCCATCGGCTTCGCCCGTGGCGCAGCCGACGCTGGCATCCAGGTGATCATCGCCGCAGCCGGGGGTGCCGCCCACCTGGCCGGGGTGTTGGCGGCGGCGACCAACGTTCCCGTCATCGGTGTGCCCATCGCCGTCGGTGACCTCGGCGGTATCGACTCGCTGCTGGCCATGGTGCAGATGCCCAAGGGCATCCCGGTGGCCACCGTGGCGGTGAACGGCGCCCGCAATGCCGCGCTCCTGGCCGTGCGCATCCTGGCTCTGGGCGACGACAAGCTGTCCAGAGCCCTGGCAGAGAGCCGGGAGACGATGGCGGCGCAGGTCCGCGCCTCCGACAGCGAGGTGCGGGCCCGTTACGCCGAGGGCTGAGCGGGGCGGTCCGCGACCGGCGGGCGCGTTTATGCCGAGGGCTGACCGCCGAGCTCCGGCGGGGAGGTGGCGCCGTTGGACTTCGGCGGCGAGGGCCTCGGTGCCTCCGGAGCGGGCTGTGCCCCCGCCTTGCCGAGATAGCCGCTGAGCAGTTCGATGGGCACGGGGAAGACCAACGTCGAGTTGTGTTCGCTCGCCACCTCGGCCAGCGTCTGCAGTGCCCGCAGCTGCAGGGCTCCCGGCGACTGGTAGAGCTTGGCCGCCGCCTCGGACAATTCGGTGGAGGCCTCGAGCTCGCCGGTGGCGGCGATCACCTTGGCCCGCCGCTCGCGTTCGGCCTCGGCCTGACGGGCCATGGCCCGGAGCAGCTCGGGCGGCAGCGTGATGTCGCGCAATTCCACCTGGCGGACCTCCACACCCCAGTGGTGGGTGGAGGCGGCGATGACCGTGCGCAGCTCGTTGTTCACGTCCTCGCGGTGGGCGAGCAGGTTGTCGAGCTCGTGACGGCCGATGATCGACCGCAAGCTGGTCATGGCGATGCGCTGGCTGGCAAAGCGGAAGTTGTCCACGCCCAGCACCGCCTGCACGGGGTCGACAACCTGGAAGTAGACGACCGCGTCGACCTGCACGGTGACGTTGTCCTTGGTGATCACCGACTGCGGAGGGATGTCGACCACCTCCACGCGAAGGGTGATCTTGATGAGGCGGTCGATTCCCGGGATGCG
>DATHCF010000248.1:0-12392 GCA_035319705.1 Acidimicrobiales bacterium
CGGTCGACCGGGTGGCGGCCATGTGCGGCGACAAAGGAGTAGGGGTGGTCGACTGCGGGGTGAGCGGCGGCCCGGCGGCGGCCGCCGAGGGCGGCCTGGTGGCCATGGTGGGCGGCGACGACGACGCGCTGGGCCGGGTGCGGCCGGTGGTCGACGCCTTCAGCTCGCTCGTGGTGCACATGGGCCCACTGGGCACGGGCCTGCAGGCAAAGCTGGCGCGCAATCTCGTGCAGTACGCCTCGTGGCTGGCCGCCTATGAGGCCCAGGTGCTGGCCGAAGCGGCCGGCATCGAGCTGGCCAAGCTGGCCCAGATCATCAGGGCGAGCGACAAGAAGATCGGTGGGGCATCGACGCTCATGTTCCGGACGACGGCCGCGCCGTTCGCGCCGTCCGACGACGAGGGCCTGGTGCGGGCCATGGGCCGGGCCGCCCAGCTGGCCCACAAGGACCTGCGCGCCGCGCTGGCACTGGCCGAACGCCTGGGGGTCTCGCTTCCGTTGTGCGCCATGACCGAGGCGCGTGCCGACGCGCTCTTCGGCCTGGCTCCCGACGGCGCCGTCCCCCCACGCAACGTCGCGCCCGGAGAGCGAGGAGGAGAGCCGTGACCGACCACCGCCCACCCCGGCCGGACCGCTCCGGCGGCATGGAGAAGATGCGGGAGGTCTACAACTTCAGCGTCGATCCCGACGACCTGCCGGGCGACTTCCACGCCTACACCGTCGACCACCTGTTCGGCGACGTCTGGTGCCGCCCGGGGCTGGAGGTGGCCGAACGCCGTCTGCTCACCATCGGGGTGCTGGCCGCGCTGGGACGGACCGACCTGCTCGACGTGCAGTTCCAAAGTGCCCTCGACAACGCAGAGTTGACCGAGGACCAGGTGCGCGAGACGGTGATCCACCTGGCCCACTACGTGGGCTGGCCGCTCGCCACCGAAGTGGACAGGGCCGCCGAGCGGGTCGTCGCCCGCAGAGCGCAGAGCTGACCTCGCTAGGCGCAGGCGGCGCAGCGGCCCACCATGGCGAAATGCCGTGGGTCGATGGCGAAGCCGAACCGCCGGCGCGCCGCTCTCTCCAAATCGGAGAACAGATCCTCGGGTGCCTCGATGAGCACGCCGCAGCGTTCGCACATGAAATGCGCATGGGCCTCGGAGGCCAGCTGGTAGGTGGCCGGGCCATGGCCGAGATGCGAGTGGACCACCACCCCCAGCTGCTGCAGGTCGTCCAGGTTGCGGTAGATGGTCGACAGGTGGACCTCCGGCGCCCGGGCCTGCACCGAGGCGGCCAGCTCTTCGGCGCCGAGGTGGTCTCCCGCCTCGAAGAGGACCTCGAGGAGCAGCCGGCGCGAGGCGGTCGCCCGGCCCCCCTGCGCCCGCACCAGGGCGAGGACGTCCTCCACGCTGGCCAGTCCGGCCGCCGGTTTCTCGGGAACGACGGGCCTGCTCACTCTCCGAGCGTATCCCGCCGAGGCGCTTTGTAGCAGTCAAATCGTGATTGCGACCAGGTCGCATCTGTGCCATCGTGGCGCCGCACCTGCCTCCGGGAGGAAGCCATGCCCGACGACATGCCGCTGCTGACCACGAGAGCCATGCTCCGGGTGTCCTTCGCCGCCTTGAGCCCGGTAGAGCGCGTACGGGTCGTCTCCATGTACGGCTCGATCCTGGCTCTGCACGCCCTCGGATTCTTCGTCTTCATCGCCTTCGTCGTCCCCGCCCACTACCGGGGCCTCGGGATCGGCGTCAGCGTGCTGGCCTACACGCTCGGCCTGCGCCACGCCTTCGACGCCGATCACATCTCGGCCATCGACAACACCACCCGCAAGGCGATGAACCAGCGACAGGGGACCGAAAAGCCCCGCCCGCTCAGCTTCGGCTACTTCTTCTCCCTCGGGCACTCCACCATCGTGGTGGCCATCGGGGTGGGCATCATCATCGCCGAGAAGACCGTCTTCACCGCCGTGTCCCACAACAACTCGGGCCTCGAGCAGTTCGGCGGGGTGTTCGGCACGATCGTGTCGGCCGCCTTTCTGTTCCTGATCGGGGTGTTGAACCTCGTGGTCCTGGCCGGCATCGTGAGGGTCTTCCGCTCGATGCGCGCCGGCCTCTACGACGAAGCAGAGCTCGAACGCCAGCTGGAGAACCGGGGCTTCTTCTACCGCTTCTTCGGCCGGTGGATGAACGCCATCAGCAAGGAGTGGCAGATGTACCCGGTAGGCGTGGTGTTCGGCATGGGCTTCGACACGGCCACCGAGGTGGCACTTCTCGCCACCACCGCGCTGTACGCCTCGCGCCACGTGCCCTGGTACGCCATCATCTGCCTGCCCATCCTCTTCACCGCCGGCATGTGCCTCATGGACACCACCGACGGCATCTTCATGAATCTGGCCTACGGATGGGCGTTCTTCAACCCGGTGCGCAAGGTGTACTACAACCTGGCCATCACCGGTCTCTCGGTGGCCATCTGCTTCTTCATCGGCGGGATCGAGACGCTGGGGCTCATGCCCCAGGAATTCCACGGCCTGAGCCAGCACCACGGCTTCTGGGGCTTCATGTACAACTTCAACATCAACACGGCCGGGTTCGTGATCGTCGGGATGTTCGTCGTCACCTGGGCGGCCGCCATGGCCATCTGGCGCTACGGCCGAATCGAGGAACGGTGGAGCGCACGGTTGCGGCCTGAGGAGGCCTCCCTGGCCTCATGACGTGGTTCGACGCGAAGGGCTAGGTAGCCTCTCTCCGTGGGGTTCATCCTGCGCAAGCTGCTCGCCGTCCTGCGGCTCCGGCGCGAGCGCCGTCGCCGCGGCTTCTGACCGTCCGCGGGCGAGAGGCGACGAGCCGTAGGCCGGATGGGCCAGCGGCGGTGATTCGATGGCGTCCACCCTGCCGACGAGCCGCCGGTAGAACGCCTCGATGTCGGCGCTGTCCTTGGGCTCGGTGATCGTGGACTGCGCCACGCGCCAGATGGCGTCGGCCTGGACCAGCAGCACCCGCCGCTGCTCGATATTCACCGTCTCGTCGACGATGGTCAACAGGGCGCTGAGCATGCGGATGATGACCGCCGGCATGCCACCGGCCGCCTGACGGATCTTGTCGAAGGCACGGTTGACCATGCGCGGATAGGAGGGATCGGCTTCGATGAGCCGGATCCGTCCCTCGCGGTCGAGGTACACCCCCTCGGTCAGGGCGCGGCCGGAGACCCGGCTGAGTCCGGCCGACAGCCAGTCGATGCAGGTGAGGGCCGTGAAGGTGTCGTTCACCGCCGGCGACAGGGCCCGGATGGCGATCTCCACCAGCTGGTCGATGGCGAACACCGGGTCCTGCATGAGCGTGCGTTGCGGTCCGGTGACGTGCGCCTTGGCCAGGGCGGCCGCCACCTGGCCCTGGGCGCCACGGGGCCACACCGTGGCCAGGGGGTGCCCGGCCACGATGAAGTGCCCGGGTCGGTGCTCCAGACGCATGACCGAATCGGTGCGCGCGGCGATCTCGACCAGCTGGGCGTAGCCGACGAACTGCACGTATCCACTGGTGGTGGCGGCCACCGTGCCACCGCGGCTGTCGAGCAGGTGCTGGAGCTCGGCCAGCGACTTGCCCTGGCGCTCCGACTTGGACGGGGCGGTCCTGGGGAACTCCACGTCGATCGAGCGCATGAGATCGCCGGCGATTCCGGCGATGACCTCGGGAAGCTGGATGGACTTGGCCACGTGATGGATGAAGTAGATGAGCACGGCCAGGTCGACGAGGGTCAGGGCCTCCGACACCGCGATCGAGACATGCGGCACGAAGCCGCCGCCGATGGTCACCAGGGTGAGCAGCGAGTACACGAAGGTGGACACGAAGATCCCGAGCGTCACCTGGTTGCCCACGTCGCGGACGAAGTTCCGCATCATCCGCGGGCCGAACTGCTGGGAGGCCAGCGTGAGCGCCACGATGGTGATGGAGAACACCACGCCGACCACGGTGACGATGGCGGCAGCCAGGGCGATGATGACCTCGCGGCCGGCGCCGGCGCTGGTGACCACGAGCCAGTGCGGCAGGGGCTGGTGGCGATGAGCGAGCTGGTAGTGATAGGCAGCCCAGTCGATCTCGAAGGTGACGAGGAACAGCACGCCGGAGGCGATCACCAGCAGGCTGGGAACGAACCAGAACGTGGTCCGCAACGCCTCCCATCGCCAGCTCGGGAGCTTCTGCTGCCCGTCGCGGCCGGCGAAGTGGGTCAACGGCCGCGGTGTGGCCGGGAGGTCAGTCATGGTATTTCCCGGGTTCCTCGGTGACGATCACGGTCGAGCCTTTCTGCCGACCAGGCTTCCCGGCACACCAAGCGAACACGAGGCTACCAGGAGGTACCCGGCGCAGGGCCGAGGGACATCAGGTCTGGAGATCGAGAAGGGTGTCGGCCAACCACGCCAACTCATCGGACCACTGCTGACTCGACGACACAGGAGCAAGGGGCCGGACGACGAACTTGGAGAGGCCGGCGCCGACGAGTCGCCCCACCAACTCCCGAAGCCCCGGGCCGCCCACGGGAACCAACTGCTGCGGATCGTCGTGGTCGTCGTGAGGACGCACGGCGCGGCGGAGGCGCGCCGCGTGCGCCATGTCGTCGGGCCGCCGGCCATAGGCGATGGAAAGGCCGAAGTGCTCGGGGTCGATGCGCCGGCCGGCCCGGGCGGCCTCGTCTTCGATCGACTGCCGGACGACCTCGGCGCCCGCCGGCGAGAGCAGCGACCCGAGCCACCCGTCTGCCAGCCTGCCTGCTCGTGACAGGGCCTCGGGACCGGATCCTCCCAGCCAGATCTCCAGTGGTTGCTGGACGGGAAGGACGGGCAGCGCCATGCCGGCATCACCGGCCGGCTCACCCGTCCACAGACGCCGCAGAGCGGGAACGAGGGCGTCCATCATCCGGCCGCGGTGCCGTCCCGCCGTGGCCAGGACGCGTCGCTCGTCTGCGCCGGGGAGGCCCGGCACCAAGGTCACGAGCAGCCTTCCCCCGCTCAGGCGGTCCAGCTGCGCCAGGCGGTGGGCGAAGAGGTACGGCTGCACCCCGAAGGGGATGAAGTTCCCGCCCAGGCGCACTCGCGTGGTGACCGCGGCCAGGTACCCCAGGCCGAGTCCCGGCTCGGCCGCCGCCATGGCGGGCAGGTCCGACATCCACAACGTGTCGAAGCCGCGCTGCTCGGCCTCCTGCGCCACTTCCGCCAGCTGGGCAGGATCAGGGGGGCCGAGGCCGACCGACACGGCGAAGCGGACCTTCATCGGCGTCGCCGGCGCCGGGGCTGCGCTACAGCGCGGCCGGCGCCGGCGCCGGGGCCGTGGCCGGCATGAAGTGGCGGATCCGCTCGGCGATCTGGGCGCGCACCGGCGCGCCGGAGAGGACCACGTCCACCATGGTGATCGAGGTGTGCACGTGGCCACGGGCGCAGATGTGCTCGACCGGCACGCCGGCGGCCGCGAGAGCCTGGGCGTAGGCGAGACCCTCGTCGCGCAACGGATCGAACTCGCCGGTCACCACCACTGCCGGCGGCAGTCCCTGCAGCCGGCCGCGCAGCGGGGCCACACGCGGATCGGCACGCCGGCTCGGATCCGCGTAATGTTCCCAGAACCAGTCCATCATCGCCGTCGTCAGCATGTATCCGTCGGCGAACTCGCGGTACGACGGCCTCGACAGGTCGCTGTCGGTGACCGGATGCAAGAGCAGCTGGCCGGCGATGTGCGGAGCGCCGTCGTCGCGAGCGATCTGACACACGACGGCAGCCAGGTTGGCCCCCGCGCTCCAACCGGCCACGGCCAGCGTCTCCGGCATGCCTCCCAGCGCTACGCCGTTGGCGGAGATCCAGCGCACGGCAGCGAGGGCGTCCTCCACCGGTGCGGGGAAGCGGGCCTCGGGGGCATGGCGATAGCCGACCGACACGACGAGCACGTCGGCCCGCCGGGCGAGGTCACGGCACAGCGCGTCGTCGGTATCGAGGTCGCCCAGCACCCACCCGCCGCCGTGGAAATAGACCATCAGGGGGTGCGGGCCGGCGGTTGCCGGCCGGTAGAGGCGGTAGGCCAGGTCTCCGGCCGGACCGGGCAAGGTGCCGTCGGCCACCTCCCCCACCTCCGGCGGAGGAGGCCGCATGGCGGCCGAAGCTCGCCACAGTGCCCGGGCGTCGTCGACCGACAGTGACTCGATGGGGGGAACCCCGAGCGCCTCGACCATCTGCAGGAGGATGGAGACGTCCGGCTGGAGCCTGCGCACCACGCCGTCGTTGCACTGCTGCGCGGACGGGCCGGACAGCTGAAAGCCCAGATAGCCCTTCTCCACCACCTCCTGGCAGGCGGTCCGGTAGGCATCCACCCCGCCGATGTAGGGGAGGAAAACCCGCGGCTTTCCGGGGACGTTGGCGCCCATGTACCACGAGTCGGCCTGGGGATGCAGGGTGATCGAGGCGCAGTCGAGCACGTGCTGGTTCCACCCTGCCTCTGCGGTGTCGGTGGGCTCCAAGGTGTCGAATCCCTTCCGCCGCATGAAGTCGAGGCAGTCGGCCACCCACTCCACGTGCTGCTCGATGGACACCGCCATGTTGGACAACACCGAGGGACTGCCGGGACCAGTGATGGTGAAGAAGTTGGGGAACCCGCTGGTGGCGAGGCCGAGATAGGTGGACGGGCCGTGTGCCCACTTCTGCTTGAGGGTGATGCCGTGCCTTCCGGTGATGTCCACGTTTACCAGCGGCCCGGTCATGGCGTCGAAGCCCGTGGCGTACACGATGTCGTCGAAGACGAACGACTCGTCGGTGGTGTCGATACCTTCTTCCGTGACCGAGACGATGGGCTGTTTGCGCAGGTCGATCAGCCGGACGTGCGGCAGGTTGAACGTCTCGAAGTAGTCGGTGTCGAGGCACGGCCGCTTGGTCCCGAACGGGTAGTCCTTGGGGCACAGGGCCTCGGCCGTCTCCGGATCGCGCACGATCCGGCGGATGCGCTCCCGGATCATCTCCGAGACGTGTTCGTTCGAAACGGCGTTGAACACCTGGTCGTTGAAGACTCCGAGGATCGAGAACAGCTCTCCGGCTTCGATGGCCTGCTCGAAACGCTGGCGCCGGACGTCTTCGGTGGCTGTCACGCCGCTCACATCGGTCATCTCGTAGGAGATGCCCCCACGCGACCATCTGGCGGCGTGGCGATAGGCCTGGCGGTCGGCGTGCAGCGCCTGGACCCTCTTCTCGGGCGGAGGCCCGTTGTGTGCCGGCACCGAGAAGTTGGGCGTCCGCTGGAACACCACCAGCTGCGACGCCTGCTCGGCGATGGGCGGGACGACCTGGATGCCCGACGAGCCCGTGCCGACGACCGCCACCCGCCGGCCGGCGAAGTCGACCTCCTCGTGCGGCCATCGACTGGTGAAGTGCACCCGGCCCCGGAACCGGCCGGTGCCTTCGATGTCGGGGGTCTTGGGAAGCGACAGGCAGCCGCTGGCCATGACGAGGTGGTGGCAGCGGAGCTCGTCGCCCCGGTCGGTGCGCACCTGCCAGCGTGCATCTGTGTCGTCCCAGGCGGCCGAGACGAGGCAGGTCGAGAAGCGGATGTCGCGCCGCAGGTCGTAGCGATCGGCCACGAACCCGAGATAGGCCAGGATCTCCGGTTGGGTGGCGTACTTCTCCGACCAGCTCCACGCCTCTTCGAGCTCGGGATCGAAGCTGTAGGTGTAGTCGGTGGTGGGGATGTCGCAGCGGGCGCCGGGGTAGCGGTTCCAGTACCAGGTCCCGCCGACGTCGGCCGCCTCCTCCAGCGCCACGGCCGGCAGAGACAGCTGACGGAGCCGCAGCAGCATGTAGAGGCCGGAGAAACCCGCCCCCACCACCACGGCGTGGAGGTCGTCCTGGAGGGGGGAATCGCGGCCCGTCACCTGGCTCCTTCCACGAGTCCTGGGTACCTGCCGAGGAGACACCGATGCTACCGAGGCCACCACACGGCTTCCTGTCACGTCGGGTGGGACCTGTGCGTAACTGGTACGAAACCTGTCCGAAAGGAGGTGACGGTGAGCGAGTGGCTGACGGAGCAATTCGAGCAGAGCAGGCCCCGCCTGCGTGCCATCGCCCATCGGATGCTCGGCTCGGCAACCGAGGCGGACGACGCCGTGCAGGAGGTCTGGCTGCGGTTGAGCCGTACCGAACCCGAGCGTATCGACAACCTCGGCGGCTGGCTCACGACGGTCGTCTCCCGTGTGTGCCTCGACGTGCTCCGTTCCCGCCGGAGGCGTGGCGAGGAACCGCTGGGTGCGGCGCCGGCCGAGACCGTCTCCGGCGACACGGGCGGGAACCCGGAGGAGGACCTCCTCCTCGCCGACTCCATCGGCCCGGCACTGGTGGTCGTGCTCGATTCGCTCGGCCCACAGGAGCGGCTGGCCTTCGTCCTCCACGACCTGTTCGGAGTTCCCTTCGCAGAGATCGCCCCCATCGTCGGACGTTCGCCGGCGGCCACCCGCCAGATGGCCAGCCGGGCCCGCCGCCGGTTGCAGGGCCAAGCGGCCTCAGGTCCGAACCCGGCGAGCCCGTCCGACCTGCGCCAGTCGGCGTTGGTCGAGGCCTTTCTGGCCGCCTCGCGCCATGGTGACTTCGAGGCGCTGTTCGCCCTTCTCGACCCCGAGGTGATGTTGCGCTCCGACGCGGTAGCGGTGCGTGCCGCTGCGGCCCGGCGGGAGCAAGGCGCTCCCCCGCTCAGTGCAGAGATCACAGGACGCGATGCAGTGGCGAGGGTCTTCGCCGGACGGGCGGCGGAAGCGCAGGCGACCTTGGTGGACGGGGCGCCGGGGGCCGTGGTGCAGGGCCCGGGCGGCCGCCCGCTCGCCGCCTTCCTCGTCCGATCGAGCGAGGGCAGGATCGTCGAGATCGAGGTGGTGGCCGACCCCCGTCGCCTGCGGAGATTCGAGTTCGCGTCCTAGGTGGGTGCTCGGCGCGTGCTGTCACATACACCGGCTTGCCGGCGTCATACTCGCGACGAGAGACAGCGGGTCGACATGACCCACGGCAACAGGAGTTGACAGTGACCGCCTCTTCCACCGACGGCATCAAGAACGTGCTTCACCCGGTTTCCGATCTGGAGGCAGCCAAAGCGGTGTACACCGCCCTGCTCGGGACCCCACCGCAGCACGACTCGTCCTATTACGTCGGCTATGACGTCGCCGGCCAGCACATCGGCCTGGTACCACGCGGTGGGCCGCAGGAGATGACCTCTCCGGTGGCGTACTGGCAGGTAGCGGACATCGAGGTGAAGTTGCGCGAGGTGACCGCCGCCGGTGCCACCGTCAAGGAGCCGGCGCGCCAGGTCGGAGGCGGCCGGCTCGTGGCCACCGTCACCGATCCCGACGGCAACGTGCTCGGGCTGCTCCAGGACCCCTGAGCCGGTCGGAGAGGGATCATTCGCCGGCGGTGGCGGGAACCGGTTGCGCCCGTGCGCTCACCGGGATGCCAGCGGGCATCCTCGTACCTTTCCACCCGAGGACGACGGTCCGGCCGAGCACCTCGGCGAGCGCCATGAGCACCAAGCAGTCCGCCCACGCTGCACCGCTGGCGATGCCATGCGCCGCACTGAAGGCGCCGACAGGACCGGCGCCACCCCCGTGCTCGACCCAGACCTGGAAGAAGAGGCGGCCGCACATACCGAACAGCCAGAAGGCGGCGGCGAGAAAGCCCGCTCTGGCAATGGGGACGCCGTCGGCTCGGGGGACAACCCGGGTGGTCAGGCCGCATCCCACACCGAGAAGCGCACCGAGCAATGCGCCCGAGGCCTCCATGAGCACGTCGTTCCCGGCCGTCGGAAAGGTCTTCAGATAGTCCACGGCGAAGTAGGCGACGATCGCCACAGGAAGAAGAAGCTGTCTGATCGACAAGCTGCGGCCGCGTATCTGGAACACCACGACGAGAACGAGCGCGGCATCCAGGATGTAGTTGACGGCATCGCTGTTCATGGCCCGGGATTGTTGCAGCCGGAGGCTTTCCGGCCGTTCGTCCGAGGTTCCCCTTTCACGAGACATATCCCTGGAGCACGGTCTGGCCCTCGGGGTTGCGGACCCAAAGCCCCCTGATCTGTTGCGTGGATACGGCACAGGCCATGGTGACGTCGACCGACCTGCCCCTCGACACCCGGTAGGTCCCCGCCTCCCACCAACCCCCGCCGGCGGTGCGCATCCACACGGTGAGCGTCGCCGTCCGGCGAGGGTCCGTCTCGGTCAGCCGTACCGAGGTTCCCCATGACTGCGCGCGCAGCGTGACGCTGGCACTGACCGCGCCGTCGCCGGACAGCGAGAAGGACTCCCCCGAGCTGCCGCCGACGGAGCTCAGTCCCAAACCGAGCAGAGCCAGACAAGCAGCGGCGGCTGCTGAGAACAGCGCGTAGCGGCGCCGCCTGGTCGCCAGCGTGCGACGTTCGGCTCCATGCAGAAAGCCGAGTACCGACTGCTCGAGCGAAAGCGGCACAGCGGCCGGGTCGATGCGGTCGGGGTCCGTGCCCTCCATTGCCTGCGCCAACGGAGCCATGGTCCGACGTTCGTCCCGGCAGCCATCGCACTGGTCGACGTGGGCGTCGAGGGCCACCCGCTGGTCGGCATCGAGCTGGCCGACGACCTGCAGGGCGATCAAGCCCTGCCAGTGCTCGTGCTCGCCGGTCATGCTTCCCAGCCCATCTCGTCCATGTGCAACCGCAATGCCTGGAGGGCGTAGAACAGTCGGCTGCGAACGGTGCCCTCGGGAATCCCCAAGTCCCGGGCGATCTCGCCCGCTTTTCGCCCGCGGTAGTAGCTGTCCACCAGCACCCGGCGATGTTCCGGGCTGAGGCGCCCGATGGCCTCTTCCACGTGCCAGATCGCCATTGCCCGCTCGAGGTCGTCGTCCGTGCTCGCCGCCGGCATGGTGTCGCTGGCGGCCTCGCCCAGGGCGACGAGGGGACGCGCACTTCGTGCCCGGCCGTGGTCGATCACCAGGCGGCGAGTGATGGAGAAGAGCCACGAGCGCAGTGACCCGAGATCGGGGTCGAACCGGTCCCGCGCCCGCCAGGCACGCACGAAGGTCTCCTGGACCACATCCTCCGCCGTCCCGGCGTCGCCGAGGGACCGGCGGGCGAACCGGTAGAGCTCGGCGCCATGAGCCAGGAAGGCGGCGCGCAGCCCGGGGGCGTCGGCTCGTTCGCCAGCGGAGTCACCGCCGGGCCAAGAAGGGTCCGCACCCTGGGCGAGGCCGGCACTGGTCGGGCTCCGGGGCAGAGCCCCTTCTCCGATCGTCACTGTCGCCGCTCGCTTCTTGTCCTCCATCGGCGTCGCTCCCCGATCATCATCTCAGTACCGCGCACCCCCCGGAGACGTCGTCGTGACCGTCGTCGGTGACGGTGGTCCGGTCGAGGCGGGGGTGACGACGAACCACGTTCCCTTCACCGAGCCGTACTGCTCGGTGATTCCTTGGCCATTGGTCTGTCCAGCGGCGCTGTCGCCGGCATAGGTGTAGAGGAGGAGCCCGTTGTAGGTCACCTGGCGGGTGCCGTCGGGGCGTGTGACGGTCCCGAGGCTTCCCTTGGGGCCATGACCTGCGGTGGGCTCGGCACCGGCGGCCACGTCGAGGGGCGGCCAGATGGAGAGGCAGGCGGCCTGGCACACGATGTCCGACGGGCTGTCGGCGCTGAAGGCATACAGCGTCAGGCCGGAGGGAGCGACGAGCACCTGACCCATGTCCGTCGAACCCACACGAATGGTCGGGGTGGCGGTGGTCCATGCGGCGACAGGGCGAATGGCGGCCGAGGCACTGCAGCCGGCCGCCCCCACCGCGAGGACGAGCATGACCGGCAGCAGTGGGCGCCTTCGCCGGCAGATGGGAGAAAGGTCGGTGGTGGTGGAGCAGTTCCTCATGCGCAGGAGTACGTGTCAGCCCCCGCGTTCGTTCACCACCGCTCCTGGCGCGTCTATGACGTCAGGTCGCTCCTGCGGCGAGCCGGCTGGTTCGCTTCGCTCCCGTCCATGGTTTTCCGCCGCTCGACCCAGGGCCAGCGGCCTTCGTGGCACGCGCAGGCGCACCGGACGACAGGGCGCTCCTGGCAGGACGCGTGGTCTTCTGTCCGGCAGACGGTCGAGACGTAGTCGTGGGTCACGGCTCTGTAAAGATCGCCGCTGTCGGGGCACGTGGTGCAGGGCCGAAGGTCCCGAACGCAGCATCCTCACGCAGGATCCGACCTGCCGCACCAACGGAGTCGCCCCTGGCCCGCTGCGCGCCAGCTGGGGATTCGTCGTCCCGACGATGTTCGGCGGACTATCCGGCTGACACCGGACCTCCACTGTCGGGTTCCCGGTACACGTATCTTCCCCCGCGCAGCCAGGAGGCGGCCGCCGCCACCAGGCAGGCGGCCAGGGCGAAGTCGAAGGCGATGTGCAGCCCGT
>DATHCF010000249.1:0-10758 GCA_035319705.1 Acidimicrobiales bacterium
GCTAGCCCCGATCATTCACGAAACCTCGTGAGCTGAGGACGCGTATCCGCGGAAACGCCCTCCCGGCAGGAGAAACTGGGCTTGTCGAAGGTCCAGTACCTCAACCAGGAGGGCACGTCCGAGATGCAAACTACCAGCGTCCGTCGCGTCATGGTGGAACCCCGAGGCGACCAGGTCGCCGCCCATGTCGGACTGCACGCCCTGGGCGCCTTCGCCGACAGACTCGGACTCGGGGCGGCGCTGTCGGCTCGCATACCTGTCACCGGCAAGCGTCAGCCGCTACATGACCGAGGCAAGGTGCTCGTCCATCAGATGCTGGTGCTGGCTGGCGGCGGGGAGAGTTGCGCGGACATCGAGTACCTGCGGGGCCGAAACCGACCTATTCGCCGATGTCTGCTCGGACTCGACGCTCTATCGGACCTTCACCGAGAACCTCGACGAGGCGGTACTTCCCGGGCTCAAGGCCGGCTTCGCCGAGGTGCGCGCCCGGGTCTGGCGCCGGGCCGGGCTCACAAAGGGCAAGGACCCGATCACCCTCGACATCGACGCCTCGCTCATCGACGTTCACTCTGAGCACAAGGAGGACACGGCGCCGAATTACAAGTACGGCTTTGGCTTCCACCCGATCTTCTGCACCGCCGATGCCACCGGGGAGGCGCTCTCGGGGCTACTGCGCCCGGGAAACGCGACGGCCAACTGCGTGGAGGACCATCTCATCGTCCTCGACGAGGCCATCTCCCAGCTGCCCGGGCGGGTGGCGACCGGACACTGCCCGGGCGACGACCCCGCTGCCGCTTCTCGCCAAATGGTGGTGCGGACTGATTCGGCCGGAGCCAGCCACGGCTTTGTGTGGGGCTGTCGGCAGCGCAACGTGGGCTTTGCTGTGACAGCCCGCAGAAAGGTCCAGATCACGGCGGCCATCTCCGCCATCGCCGAGGACGAGCAGCGATGGAGGCCAGCCCTTCGCCAAGACGGCCGCCACCGCCAGGGGGCGGCGGTGGCCGAGGTCACCGACCTGGTCGACCTCTCGGCCTGGCCGCCGGGGACACGGCTCATCATCCGCCGCGAGCCCCTGCACCCCGGGGCCCAGCAAAGCCTGTTCCCCTCGCTTGAGTACCGCTACTGGGGGCGTTACACCGACCAGCCCGCGATCCCCAGCCGGCGCGACCTGTTCATGCGGGGACACGCCAACATCGAAGACACCCTTGGGCGGCTCAAGGAGTCGGGCCTGCTGCGCTTCCCCTTCGTCGATGCTCACGCCAATAGGGCCTGGCTGGCCGAGGTGTGCTTTGCCCACGATCTCGTGCGCTGGTTCCAGCTCCTATGCCTCTCCGGCGAGCTGGCCACCGCCGAGCCGAAGACCCTTCGGTGGCGACTGTGGCACGCGCCGGCCCGCAAGGTTCGCTCTGGTCGTCAGCTCGTCGTGCGCATCCTCGACGCCTGGCCGGATGCGTCCGCCATCGTCCGTGCCCACCGGCGCATCGTTCGCCTGACCTGATCACCCACACCTGCTGGTCAATGGTTGGTCCCACCCTTGGACGAACACGTCCCCCCGGAGAGTCGGCTCGATCCCGATGCGGCCGACAGGATCGACTACAGCCCAGCTCGCCCGCGGATGGGGAAATCGCACTGTTCCACGGCTCTTCCAACCCTCGAAGCCGTCAGAGGACGAGTTCGCCCTCAGTTTCGTGAATGATCGGGGTTAAGTGAGGTAGCGGGCGCCCGCAAATGTTCCCGGGCCGGGATTATCGAGCGCGCCCGGGATGTGCCGATGCAGGTCGCATTGGCTCGGAGGCCACGCGCCCGAGATCACGCCGGGGCCGTCATACCAGGGCGGCTTGGTCGTCGGAGGCCCTGACCCCGACCTCACCAGGCCAGGCGACCACCGGCATTCAGTGTGGTC
Source organism: Acidimicrobiales bacterium (assembly GCA_035319705.1). Lineage (GTDB taxonomy): Bacteria > Actinomycetota > Acidimicrobiia > Acidimicrobiales > UBA8190 > UBA8190. Next base: position 1,904 of record DATHCF010000249.1, read on the forward strand.
GCTGACCGACCTTTGTATGCATCTGACGCGTACTCTGGTTGACGGTGTATGAGCATCTGCACCCTGTGTGGCTTCTGGTCGGAGCCATTGGCTCCGTAGTGCTCACGTTCGTGGTGCTGCTAATCCTCGTCGCTCTGCATCCGAATGAGGAGGCTCCGGCTGGGGCACGGCGCCGTTTCAAGCACGCAGAGATCACCGCACTCAGTGCCTGTTTTCTGGGGGTGGGAGCGGCTGTTGCCGACAGCGCCTTCCTCGACACGGCGCACAACAGTTCGACGTGGCTCCTCGCTGGCGTGGGTGTCCTCTTCTGCCTCCAACTCCTGAGCCTGGTCCTGCTCGCAGCTTGGGCACTGCGCCTAGCCGGCGGCGACATTCAGGTCCTGCGGGGGCGCCGTTACCTGACCAGAAGATGCCGTTCTTTCGCTCACGGGTCCGCTGGCCACCCATCCTGTAACGACGCCCTGGCGTGATCCCGACCGGCCTCCGCCCGGCTGACCTGGCGAGAGGCCCTCGTCAGGTCGAACCCAACCCGGCACTACCGGATGGCCCCTGGTCACAGAAAGGGGGCGTATACGCTTAAGCCATCCGTCGTTTGCGGAAGACTCCGAGGCCGATCAACGCACTGCCAAGAGCGAATAAAAGGACTTCCCACGGCCATGATCCCGACCACGGTTCTCCGGTGGAGATGGTTGTAGCCCCTTTGATCGGCGTCCCTGTTGCTGTGAAATGTTCGATGTTGGAATCACACGGATAGTCAGGGACGTCGCTGTCCGACGAGGAGTCGGACGCGCTGGGGCCTGACGACCCCCCTGCGGTTGGGAGTCCCGAAGAGACGCACCCATCACCGCTTGTTACATACAAAGTCGGGCCACTTGTGTAGGGGTAGCTCGTTCCAGGCGAAAATGCCGCTACAGGTGGAGATATGTTCCCCTGCCATAGTGCTGATACGGCGACCGGCCCACGAGTAGGCCCGGAGATGGCTTCTTGGGTGGCGACCGCCGAAAAGTGCAGTTCCAAGCCACTTGCCCCCGGCGCCACGGTGGCGATGGTCCAGGTGAAGCTTGTCGTTGGAGTGCAGGCATAAGTGGCTCCGCTTGGATAGGTGCATACGCCCGATGACGTGGAGGACGTGACGGTACAGGAAGGCACAGTGCTACAGCTGGCCGATCCGGTTACCCCGTTTCCATTGACAAGTCCACTAGTGACAACGAGGGGAACGGGTGCCGCGGCATCCCCAGGATTGGCAATGTTGATGGTGAAGCTGATCGTTTGGCCGACCTGAACAGAAGAGCCGTCGGGAGGATCTGACGAGATACCGATCTGGGGCGCGAATAATGGATCGGACACCTGATTAGTCGAGCAGCCGGGAGAGGTCGTGCAACCGTCCCCAGTCCATGAGGCCTGATCGGTGATGCTGGGCGTGCTACTGGAGCCGGCACCCCCGATGCCCACTTCCGCGCTGAGGACAAGGCCTGTAGCGCCGGCCGCCACCGCGGAGATCGTCCAGACGACGGTCGTTCCTACACAGGGGGTCACACTCACGGGACACGAAAGGGGGATCAGTGTCACCGTGCAGTTTGGAACGCTTCCGCACGTTGCGGAATTGTCAATGTAGTAACTGGGGTACGAAAGGGCATCCGTCACGGTCACTTGACCCGAATCGGTCGTTCCGGCATTGGAAACCGTGAGTTGATAGGTGATCGTGTCTCCTGCGGCGACGGGAATCTGACCAGACTGCGCCAAGGTCACACTGATGTCGGCGGGACTCGCAGCAACAGGTGGGGCAACCGAGAGTGCCGTGATTAAGCCAAACAGGAGAGCCAAAGCTCCCGAGCCGAGCCTTGCCCGTCCGAGAGGCCGCACCGAATCTCCCTCCTGCGCCCATGACGAGAGTAGCCCGAACGCACCGCATCCGATACCTGCCGGACCCGGATATTCCGCAGCGAGAGCCGACCTGACCGCAAGCGTTCGGGCCTGCGATACCAGGGCGGCCTGGCCCCTCTGGGTCGGTGGATCGGCCCTAGCAAGGGCGTACGACCACCTGCATCAATACCGAGAGGCTGTTCAGCGATCCGCGCTGCTGGCCGCGTCTCCCCGCCAACGGTGGATAGCGTGCATGCCGAAGGGATCAGGGTGCGTGTGGTAGCGAGTCCCGGCGAGCACGCCCGCTGCGTAATCATGAAGTTCCTGGGCGTCTTCGGCTTTCCACCCGTGTGCCATGGCCCAGCTATGCAGTTGATCGGGCGGAAAGTCGTACCCGTGGTGCTTCAGGTGCTTACACATGTGGATCGCTGCCGCACGGTTGCTCGGGTTCTTCAGGCTCCGCTCCCATTTGCCCTGCCCTCCTAGACGGCGCCTGACGCGTTCCCGCAGTGGTGGGTAAACCCACGAAGTGAGGTCAGTCATCGCTGCTTGGACCACTGGGTCGAGCACTGACCCGAAGGTACTCCGGTGCGAAGCGACCGCTCGGAAAGTGCCGGTGCCGAGCACCTCGCCTCGGAGGCCGGGCGCTCGGTAATGCGCCGGGCTGCGCTACCCGGATGGCCTGGCTCTCCGCTCCGGAAGGATCGCTCCAGCCCGGAGCACCCGCTTTCCAGTGTGCGCAGTCGGCCAAGTCTTGTCGGCGAGAAACTCAAGCGACGGCGACCAGACCGCAGAAGTTCGACGGTGCCAGAATCTGGTCGTGACTCAAAGGGTCCTAGTGGGGACCGTGGCGGTAGTTATATGCCTTGTCATGACCGGCTGCGGCGCTGGACGACCGACGGGGTCCGTGAGCGGAGTGGTCGTGGTTCAAGGGAATCCGAACTCGGTTGGGACGTACAACGCCAGCCCTTACATCTCTCTCATTCCGGGTAGCCACGTTGAACTGTTGGCTGGAAGGCATGTGGTGGCAACCGCCCATGTCCTGTCGAACATGACGTTCCAACTCAACGGGCCAGCGGGCACCTATTCACTCAAATTGTTAACGACCGATTGCGCAGTCACTAATCTTATTATCCGGGCAGATACATCTCAGAATGTGATCATGACTTGCCCACTGGGTCCCTGAAAGCATCCGGTTTCCGCGCCGTTGGTATCGCAGTGGGCCAGGCGGGATGTGCCGCACCCGGTCGGTCTGGCCGCGAGGTCACCTGCGCGGTATCACGCAGACCTGAGCGATCCTGATCGGCCTCAGCCTGCCCGAGTGCCTCCGGCAATGCCCGCGCACTGCCCACTCTTGCTACGAGGACGAAAAGAAACGGCTGATATCGATCAAGCCCACACCGGGGTGAGGTACCCACCTTGACAAGCCGGAGTCGACATCGGGAGATCCAAGAGAGTTCTCAACGTCGGTTATGCCACACGAACCGGCAACTCTCGCATGAATAGAAGGATCGGATTGAAGATTCCTAGCGAGGTGTAGGAAGGGTCTCCGGCCAACTCGATCTGGCGCGTGCGCTCTAACAACACCTCCAGAAGTGTGGCGAGCTCTTTGCGCGCCAAGTGCGCCCCCAGACAGAAGTGAACACCGCCACCGCCGAAGGTCACGTGGGGGTTCGGGCTGCGGCCGATGTCGAAGCGGAAGGGCTCGACGAACACTTCCTCGTCGCGATTCGCGGACGAGAACCACATGGTCACGCGGTCACCTTTGGCAATGGGCACGCCACGGATCTCCGTGTCCTGTGTCGTCCGCCGGGCAAAGTAGGAGACGGGCGAAGACCACCGTAAGATCTCCTCCACCGCCAGGGGGATCGCCTGAGGGTCCTCGCGCAATCGTTCGAACTGCTCGGGATGATCAAGAAGGGCGACCAGCCCTTGCGACACGGCGTTTCGCGTGGTCTCACTCCCGGCGACGGTAAGAAGCATAAAAAAGAGGTCCAGCTCGACCTGGCTGAGCGCAGTCCGGCAGCCCTCGTCGGTCTCGATTTCCACAGTTGACAGGATCGTCCACACGTCGTCCTGAGGGTTGGTGCGCTTCTCCTGCCCGAGCTGCTGGGCATACCCGAACATCTCGATTTGTATCCGGAGTTGCTGCTCGGCAGACAAACCATTCTCGGTAAGGCCGCCCTGCAGTGCCTCGTTCGTGAGAGTGAAGAGCCAGTCACGATCCTCCACGGGAATGCCGACGATGTCAGCGATTACCTGCATAGGCAACTTGTAGGCGATCTCCGATACAAAGTCACACTCGCCCAGCTGAAGGGCGCGATCGACGATCGATTCCGCCCACCTCCGGATCTGCTCTTCGAGTTGTCTAACCATGCGAGGTGTGAACCCGGAACTGACGAGCCTCCTCAGGCGAACGTGATTACCACCATCCATGCTCACGAGCATCGAGCCGGCGATCTCGGGCTGGTTACTGAGCTGAGGACCATCGAATGCGCAAAACAGTTCGGGGTTCCGGCTAACGGTCTGAACGTCCTCGTGCTTGGACAACACCCAGAAGCCGCTGTCGTGGTAGCCGGGGAACCCTTCAGGAAATGCTTGCCACTTCACCGGTTCGTCATGGCGCAAGCTGGTGAAGATCTCATGGGGAAAGCCGTTGGCGTAGAGCGTACTGTCGGTGAGATCGACGCCGAGTGGATCTCGCTCGACTACTTGTATCATTTGCACCTCCCGATCGAGTTGAGCACTGCGATGTTTTGCCACCGGCCTTTGTCGGGGCGCAGGGAGCGGCTCGGCCGTTGCGCCATTATGCAACCACCCGACTCGATACGGCCACCTTGGCGGAGGCGGCGGTCGGCTCATGGCGTAGGTTGCTCCACAGCACCGCTGTGATCGCAGAGGCGGGCACCCATATGATCAGCGCCGATCCACCGATCTCGTCGGCGCCCAACACGACCGCCACGATAGCCAACCACAGGATCTGAGCCTGGTATGTGACCAAGGCCACCATATGCGGGTGCCGAGTCCATTGGGCTACAGCCTCCTGGGGGTCGTCACGGGCAAGGTAGGTGAGCACGCCGACCAGGATCACGGCCGTGAGAGTAAATCCCAGCTGGCTGGCAAGCGGTAGGCCGAACCAGAAGCCCGGCCCGTCGTAGTGGAACACTCGACCCAGGAACCACCGTTGACCCAGACGTGACACGGGGTCCATGATCCACACGGCCCACACAGAGAGCATCACACCGAGGACGTATTCATGCCAGAGAACGCGCCCTCGTGTGCGCCAGGGACCGCTGGCCAGCAGGCGGCCGGCGGCGAACCCCAAGTAGCCCATGAATGCGTACGACAGTGGCACCATGAGCGGTACACTTCCGACGAAGATCTCCTTGCCCCGTAGAGCGGCGTTGAATGAGTAGTGCGTGTACGGGACGCCAAAATGCACCGATGCGTTCTCGAACGCCGCACCGACCCCAACGGCGAGTACGGCGTAAATCAGCGTTTTGCGCCATGCCATGTGCCGCATGGCTCGCCATACAAAGATGATCCCGAGCAGCGTGACGTACCAGCGCTCGATGAAGGTACCGTAGATCTCGCGCATAGGCCCAACGTATCGGGTCGCGAATCAGAGCGCTGGCGGCCGGAGCGTGCCGGTAAACATGCACCACGTCCTAACCGGGCCTAAGCGTTGGCAACGCAGACTGCCCGCGGCGGCAGTCCTCTCCCAACTTCCGGGGAAAGAGGCTCCGCCCTCGAGGCGCGGCGGCAAAAAGCCGTCGCAGGTCGTCGCTCCTTGCGGCCTCAGCGTTCTCCTGGATCGGTGGGTTCGAGACGGACGACCGGAAGGAAACGGTCGAGCGAGTTGGTGTACGAGCGCCACTGCTTGTTGTACGCCGTGGCCCGCGCCAAAACCGCGGTGCGCTCGTTGCCCTGGAGTTCCCGGGGCTCCACCGGAATCCGTCGGCCGGCGATGATCACGGTGGCCTCCTTGGTGGCCTCAAGGTTCAGCCACCACGCCGGCGGGTGCTCTTGCCCGGAGTTCGAAGCGATCACAACGAACCCGTCATCATCGGGCAATACAGCAGCGCCACCTTGCGCCGCCTACCGGTTCGGCGCCCGATCGTCTCGAGCACCAGGCAACGAAGCCGACGCGTCAGATACGCCGGTCGGCCGTTCGCCAGCAGGACAGGCCGGGTGTGCACTCGGGCGAATGCCATATACCACCGGCGGCGAAGCGCCACGGCGTTCATTGTGCGAGGCTAGCCGGATGATCGATGTGGTGTTGTGCATCAGGAGACGCCCCGACGTGACTCCCGAGGAGTTCCACCGCTATTGGCGCGAGGACCACGCCCGCCTCGTGGCCCGTCACGCGGCGACAATCGGTGCCGTCTCGTACGTCCAGCATCACACGATCGACACCGGGCTTGAGTCGATCGTGCAGGGAGGGCGCGGGTGCCCGCCCGACGTGTTCGACGGCGTCGCCGTGGTGAGCTTCGAGAGTCTCGACGACATGGCGAGCAAAGGGGCCCAGCCCGAGGCGCTCGCTGCCGCCGAGGAGCTCGCCGAGGACGAGCGCCGGTTCATCGACCACTCGACCAGCCGGATCTGGTTCACCGAGCACCACGACATTGTGTGACGGGGATGACCGCTCCCGTCACCCGGCAGGTGGGCGACCTGGCCGTCGCTACCCTCGCCGGCTACGGGGTCGACACCATGTTCACGCTCAACGGGGGCCACGTTTGGCCTCTTTACGACGGTGCCCGGGCCTATGGGGTCCGCGTGGTCGACACCCGCCACGAACAGTCAGCCACATGGGCGGCAGAGGGCTGGGCCAAGCTCACCCGGCGCCCTGGCCTTGGCGTGCTCACCGCCGGGCCAGGGGTGACGAACGGCGTGAGTGCCATCACCTCCGCCCACTTCAACGGGGCGCCGCTGGTGGTCCTCGGCGGGCGGGCTTCTCAGGACCGATGGGGTTGGGGATCGCTCCAGGAGATCGACCATGTCCCCATCGTCGCCAGCGTCACCAAGTCCGCCACGACCGTCACGGATCCCTCCGAGATCGCCGCCGTGGTCCACAGCTCCGTGCTCACGGCCCTGACGCCACATCGAGGCCCGGTGTTCGTGGATATCCCGATCGACGTGTTGTTCGCCGGCGCCGACGGCGATGTACCCGAGCCCGGGCAACCCGCCCGTATGGAACCGGACCCGGAAGAGGTCGCCCGGGTGGCCGAGATCGTCGCCGGGGCGTTGCGCCCCGTCGTCGTTGCCGGCAGCGACGTGTACTGGGCCGGCGCCTGGGACGCTCTCCGGCGCGCCGTCGAGCGCTTGCGGGTCCCGTGCTTCGCCAACGGCATGGGGCGAGGATGCCTGCCCGCCGACCACGAGCTCTCGTTCAACCGCACCCGGGGCCTGCTCAGGACGGAGGCGGATCTAGTGGTGGTCGTGGGCACGCCCTTGGACTTCCGTCTCGGCTTCGGCCGGTTCGGCGACGCCCGAGTGGTCCACGTCGTCGACCACCCCCTCGGTCTCGCCCGCCACGTCCCGACGGCGGCCACGGCCGCCGGGGACATCGCGTCGATCCTCGACGGCCTGGCGGCCTGGACTGGGAGGGCCGCCGACCACGAACCCTGGGTCGCCCGTCTGAGCGACGCCGAGCGCGCCGCCGCATCGGCCGACCGGGCGCTCCTCGAGGCGGCCGACGAGCCGATCAGGCCCACTCGCGTCCTCGGCGAGCTCAAACGGAGACTGTCGAGGGACGCTGTGGTGATCTGCGACGGCGGCGACTTCGCCTCGTACGCCGGGAAGCACCTCGACGCGCACGCCCCGGGAAACTGGTTAGACACCGGACCCTACGGGTGCCTCGGCAACGGCCCCGGTTACGCCATTGCGGCCCGGTCGGCCCGTCCCTCCGCCCAGGTGGTCGCGCTCCTCGGCGACGGGGCAGCCGGCTTCTCGTTGATGGAGGTGGACACCATGGTCCGCCACCGCTTGCCCGCCGTGCTCATCATCGGCAACAACGGGATCTGGGGGCTCGAGAAGCACCCCATGCGCGCCGTCTACGGCTGGGACATGGCTTGCGATCTCCAGCCCGGGTGCCGCTACGACCAGGTCGCCGTGGCCCTCGGCGGCGGGGGCGAGCTGGTGCGCGACCCGCGTGACATCGGTCCGGCCCTGGACCGCGCATTTGCCTCCGATGTGCCGTACGTGATCAATGTCGTCACCGATCCCGACGACGCCTACCCGCGCACCTCGAACTTGGGCTGAGCCCATCGAACCTCCCGGGGCAGCACCCAGCGGTGGGTGCTACGACGACCACGTAGCATCGGCGCATGGACCTTCACCCGATGCCGGGTCGGCTGGCCATCGCTCGGCTGGACCCATCGGCCACGATCCCGGATTGGGCGCAGCAGATCGGGCCGCTCGTGAGCATTACGCGCACCGAGGACGAACTCTCGATTGTCTGCCCCGAAGGGTGGATTCCCGATTCTGTGCAGCGGTCGACGGGATGGTTCTGTCTCAAAGTGAGCGGCCCGGTCGGCCTGGCTGCGGTCGGCATCCTCGCAGCCCTGGTGGACCCGATGCGAGACATTGGCATAAGCGTCTTCGCCCTCTCGACCTATGACACCGACTGTCTTCTCTTGCCTGAGGTTCAGAGGGACGAAGCCATCAGCGCTTTGGAAGCCGCTGGGCACCATATCGAGCGCTAATGTTTTCGTGAACCCCTCAGTCTGGCCAAGCCCTGTGACATCGCTCCGACCTTCCACAACCTGACACTGCAACTCGCCACACCGACCGATAACGCGCGGTGTGTATCCGAGGGAGCGGCCATCCGAGTAGTGCCTGATTCATAGTGGCAGGCAGACGCCGGAACCCCGGTTCTAGCGTCTCGGGAGTTCGGCCAGTCGGCTCACGAAGTGCCTGCCGCCTTCGGGTTGGCTTTCGAACGAAGCGCTGACCGGCCGGACTCCTGGCCACGACGTGGCTCGAAACAGGCG
>DATHCF010000250.1:0-4168 GCA_035319705.1 Acidimicrobiales bacterium
ATCGTCGAGCGGATCGCCAGCGCCGGGGGCACGCCCCTGGTGGTGGCCGAAGCGTCCCGGGCCGCCGACGGCGCTCCCTCTCCAACCGGCGCCCTCGGCGCCCGGGTCCTCGGCGTGGTCCACCTGAAGGACACCATCAAGCCGGGCATCGCCGAGAAGTTCCGGCAGATGCGCGCGTTGGGCATCCGCACCGTCATGGTCACCGGCGACAACCCGCTCACCGCCGCCGCCATCGCCGAGGAGGCCGGCGTCGACGAGTTCATGGCCGAAGCCACCCCCGAGGACAAGATGGCGCGGATCCGCGCCGAGCAGGCCGGGGGCCATCTGGTGGCCATGAGCGGCGACGGGACCAACGACGCCCCGGCGCTGGCTCTGGCCGATGTGGGCGTGGCCATGAACACCGGCACCCAGGCGGCCAAGGAAGCCGGGAACATGGTCGACCTCGACAGCGACCCCACCAAGCTGATGGACGTCGTCGAGGTGGGCAAGCAGCTACTCATCACCCGGGGCTCGCTCACCACCTTCTCGATCACCAACGACGTAGCCAAGTACTTCGTGGCCATCCCGGCCATGCTCCACGGGGTGTTCCCGGCGCTGTCGGCCATCGACATCCTGCACCTGCACAACCCGCACTCGGCCATCCTCTCGGCGGTCATCTTTAACGCCATCATCATCGTGTTCATGATCCCCCTGGCTCTCCGCGGAGTGCGGGTCAAGGCCATGGGCGCTACCGCCCAGCTGCGCCGCAACCTCCTCATCTACGGCGTGGGCGGGCTCCTCACCCCATTCGTGCTCATCAAGCTCATCGATCTCTGCATCATCGGGCCGCTGGGGATCCACTGATGATCCGCTCCATCTGGCGCCAGTTCGTCCCCTCGCTCATCCTCACCGCCATCGTGGCGGTGGTCATCGGGATCGTCTACCCGCTCGTCGTCTACGGCATCGGCCAGGCCGCCTTCAAGAACCAGGCCGACGGATCGCTCATCACCCGGCACGGCCAGGTCGTGGGAGCGGCCAACATCGGCCAGTCGTTCACCGATGCCAACGGCAACCCGCTTCCCCAGTACTTCCAGTCGCGCCCGTCGGCCACGAGCCCCTATCCCTACAACGCCTCGTCCAGCGCCGCATCCAACCTCGGCCCGGGCGACCCGCGACTGGTCGGCTTCATCCCCGGCTTCAACACCGTCGGCTTGAACGGCGATCCGTCTGCCACCGACCCCTTTGCCACCACGGCCGATCCCTACTGCGTGCCGGTCGATGCCAAGACCGGCGATCCGGTGATCAGCGACTTCTCCGGCACCAAGCTGGCCATGTCCGGCGGCTCCTACGTGTGCGATCCCGACACGGTGCCCGAGCGGGCCATCGCCTACCGTCAGGTCAACCACCTGGCCCCGGACCAACCGGTGCCGGTCGACGCCGTGACCGCCTCGTCGTCCGGGCTCGACCCCGGCATCTCGGTCATGAACGCGGACCTGCAAGCTCCTCGGGTGGCTGCCGCCCGGCATTTGCCACTGTCCACCGTGCTGGGCTTGGTCAAGGCGCACACCATCGGCAGCCAGTGGGGCTTTCTGGGCGAACCGTACGTCAACGTGCTCGAGCTCAACCTGGCCCTCGATAGCCTGAACAAGTAGAGCAAGCGCCCGGGAGGAAGCGCATGGCGCGGGGCAAGCTGCGGATCTATCTGGGAGCAGCCCCCGGCGTGGGCAAGACCTTCGCCATGCTGGATGAGGGCTGGCGCCGGCGCTCCCGCGGCACCGACGTCGTGGTGGGATTCGTCGAAGCCCACGGACGGGCCAAGACCCTGGCCCAGATCCGCGACCTGCCGGTCGTCCCCCGCCGGACCGTGAGCTACCGCGGCCAGATGCTCGAGGAGATGGACGTCGACGCCATTCTGGCCCGGCGCCCTGCTGTGGCCCTGGTCGACGAGCTCGCCCACACCAACGTGCCGGGCAGCCGCAACGAGAAGCGGTGGCAGGACATCGACGAGCTGCTCGACGCCGGCATCGACGTCATCTCCACCGTCAACGTCCAGCACCTGGTCAGCGTCAACGACGTGGTCGAACGCATCACCGGAGTCGTCCAGCGCGAGACCGTTCCCGATGCCGTGGTGCGCGCCGCCGATCAGATCGAGCTGGTGGACATGGCGCCCGAGGCCCTGCGCCGGCGCATGGCCCACGGCAACATCTATGCCCCCGAGCGCATCGACACGGCGCTGGCCAACTACTTCCGCGCCGGCAACCTGTCGGCCCTGCGGGAGCTGGCGCTCCTGTGGGTGGCCGACCGCGTCGACGAGGAGCTGGCCGCCTATCGCGAGCGCCACGACATCTCCGCCCCGTGGGAGACCAAGGAGCGCATCGTGGTGGCGCTCAGCGGGGCGCCCGGCGGGGAGAACCTGCTGCGGCGCGCCGCGCGCATGGCGGCTCGATCCAACGGCGAGGTGCTCGGCGTCCACGTGCGGGCCAGTGACGGGCTGGTTCGGCCCGAGCCCGCCGGCCTCGAGGCCCAGCGGCGCCTGCTCGGCGAGTTGAACGGCCGCTACGCCGAGGTGAGCGGGATGGACGAGGCCAAGGCGCTCGTGGAATTCGCGCGCGCCGAGAACGCCACCCAGCTGTTCATGGGGGCGAGCAGCCGTTCGCGGCTCCAGGAGGTCCTGCACGGATCGGTGATCAACCGGACCATCCGGGCCGCCGCCCCCATCGACGTCCACGTCATCTCCTCGCCCGAGCAGGTGGCGCTGGGCCTGCCGCCCCTGGCCCAGCGGCACCGGCCGGCATCGGTGCCGCCCCGGCGGCGCAACCTGGCTCTGGTACTGGCCACCGCCGGCATCGTCGTCGTGGGCGCCGCCCTGTCGCCGCTGCACAGCTCGCTGGGGCTGCCGGGGGCGCTTCTGTGCCTGCTCCTCGGCGTGGTGGCGGTGACCATGGTGGGCGGGGCCGTCCCCGCCGCGCTGTCCACCCTGGTGGCCGCGGTCACCGCCGACTACTTCTTCACCCCGCCCATCCACAGTCTGCGGATCGCCCACCCGGCCGACATCGTGGCGCTGGTGGTGTTCTGCGCCGTGGCGGGACTGGTGGCCCAGCTGGTGGACCGTCTGGCCCGCCGCAACCTGCAGGTCGTACGGGCCCGGGCCGAGACCGAGGCCCTGGCCCGGCTGGCCGGCCGGGCGGTGCTGTCGGGGGCCGATGCGCTGCCGGACATCGTGAACGAGCTGCGCCGCACCTTCGATCTCGAGTCGGTGGCCATTCTGGCCCCCGACGGCAGCCGGTGGCGGACCGTCACCGCCGCCGGCGCCCCGGTCCCCGTCGCTCCCGAGCAGGCGGCCTTCTCGGCCGAGCTCGACGAGGGGAGCGTCCTCGTGCTCACCGGCCGGCCGCTTTCCGCCGAGGACACACGTCTGCTCAACGCCTTCGTGAGCCAGCTGCGGATGACCCAGGAACGTCTGGTGCTGGAATCGGAGGCGGCCCAGGCGGCCGATCTGGCCGAGGCCAACTCGCTTCGCTCGGCGCTGTTGGCGGCGGTCTCCCACGACCTGCGGACCCCGCTGGCCTCCATCAAGGCGGCTGTCACCAGCATGACCTCCTCCGAGGTGGAGTGGAGCCACGAGGACGTCCGTGGCTTCTGCAAGACCATCGAGGACGAGACCGACCGGCTCACCGGTCTGGTGGCCAACCTCCTCGACATGGGACGGCTCCAGACCGGCATCCTGCCGGTGGCGCTCGAGGCCGTGTCGGTGGAGGAGGTCGTCGACCGGGCCCTGGCCAGCCTGTCGACGGCGGCGGCCGGCGTCGTGCTCAATTTCCCCGGGCCACTGCCGCTCATCCGGGCCGACCCGGGGCTGCTCGAGCGGGCTGTGGCCAACGTCGTCGCCAACGCCCAGAAGTGGTCTCCGCCGGGTACCTCGGCGCGCATCGAGGTCGGGGTGGCCGGCGACCGGGTGGACGTGCGGGTGATCGACACCGGCCCCGGCATCCCCCGCGATCGACGCGCCGACGTGTTCCTGCCCTTCCAGCAGCTGGGGGACGCGGCTCGGGACTGGCGTCGCGGGGTGGGGCTCGGGCTGGCGGTGGCCAAGGGGTTCACCGAGGCCATGGGAGGCAGTCTCGACATCGAGGACACCCCGGGCGGGGGGACGACGATGGTGTTCCGCCTGCCGATCGACAGCGGAGCT
>DATHCF010000251.1:0-7458 GCA_035319705.1 Acidimicrobiales bacterium
CGCCACCGGAGCGGTGGGGACGTTGCGCCGGGATCCCTTCGCCATGCTCCCGTTCTGCGGATACAACATGGCCGACTACTTCGGGCACTGGCTGCGCATCGGCAAGTCGACCGACGCCTCCAAGCTGCCGAGGCTCTTCTATGTGAACTGGTTCCGCAAGGGGGAGGACGGCAAGTTCCTGTGGCCCGGGTACGGGGAGAACTCCCGGGTGCTGGCCTGGGTGGTGGAACGCACCGTCGGGCGGGGAGAAGCGGTGGAGACACCCATCGGCTACGTTCCCGCCCCCGGGGCCATCGACACCGAGGGGCTCGAGATCTCAGAAGCGGACATGGAAGAGCTCCTGCGGGTGGACGTGGAGGAGTGGCGCGCCGAGATGCCGCTCATCGCCGAGCACTGCGCCCGCTTCGGGGATCGCCTGCCGGCCGAGCTGGCCGCCGAGCTCGACGCTCTGGACCACCGCCTCAGCTGACCGCCGCCTACCATGACGGCTGCCGGACGGAAGCCGGCACCGACAAGAGGAGGGAACATGGCCGTCACCGCCTACGTGCTCATCCAGACCGAGGTCGGCAAGGCGGCCAACGTGGCGTCCCAGGTGGCCGGCATCTCCGGCGTCATCTCCGCTGAAGACGTCACCGGTCCCTACGACGTCATCGTGCGCGCCGAGGCACCGTCGGTCGACGAGCTGGGCCGCATGGTGGTGAGCCACATCCAGCTCATCGAGGGCATCACCAGAACCGTCACCTGCCCGGTGGTGAACCTGTAGCTGTGGCGCCCGCCGGCGCCTCAGTCGACGGCGCCGGCCTCGTGCAGCTCTTTGATGCGCTGCGGGTCGATCCCCCATGCACCGAGGGCCTCGTCGGTGTCCTGGCCGGGCACCGGGGGGGGACGGCGCACTTCTCCCGGCGTCCGGCTGAAGCGCGGGGCGGGACCGGGCTGGACGACCCCGCCCACGTCGACGAAGGTGCCACGCGCCGCGTTGTGGGGATGCAGATGGGCTTCCCACGGCGACAGCACCGGGGCCCCACAGGCGTCGGTGCCGGCGAACCGCTCGGCCCACTCGTCGCGGGTGGCGGTGGCGAAGACGGCGGCGAAGCGCTCCTTCATGGCGGGCCACTGCGAGCGGTCCTGCTGCGCCGGTAGCTCCTCCCCCTCGAGCCCGAGCACCCGGAGCAACTCGGCGTAGAACTGCGGCTCGATGGCCCCCACGGCGAAGTACTTGCCGTCCGACGTCTCGTACACCTCGTAGAAGTGGGAGCCGGTGTCCAAGATGTTGACGCCGCGCTGCTCGAGCCACCATCCGAGCTGATGGAAGGCATGGGTCATGGTCATGAGCGAGGCGGCGCCGTCCACCATGGCGGCGTCCACCACCTGCCCCTGGCCCGAGCGTTGCGCTTCGTACACGGCGGCCACGATTCCGAAGGCGAGCAGCAGGCCCCCGCCCCCGAAATCCCCCACCAGGTTGAGCGGTGGCACCGGGCGGTCGCCGGCGCGGCCCACCGACCACAGGGCTCCTGACAGCGCTATGTAGTCGATGTCGTGCCCTGCGGTGGCCGACAGTGGACCGGACTGCCCCCACCCGGTCATACGCCCATAGACGAGACGCCGGTTGCGCGCCCAACATTCGTCCGGCCCGAGGCCCAGTCGCTCGGCCACTCCGGGGCGCCAGCCCTCGACCAGAGCGTCGGCGCGCTCCACCAGGTCCAGGACGAGCGCCAATCCCTTCGGATGTTTGAGGTCCACCGCCACCGACGGGCGGCTTCGGTTGAGCAGGTCCCAGTGGCCGCCGCTCGGAGGTGACACCGGGCGCCCGCTGGCCCGGTCCACCCGCAGGACCTCGGCGCCTGCGTCGGCCAGCAGCATGCAGGTGTAGGGGCCCGGCCCGATGCCCGCCAGCTCCACCACCCGCAGTCCGTGAAGCGGCCCGCTCATCGGCTTGCGCTCACCGGCTCTCGCTCATCGCCCGCCGCCGGGTGTTGGCCACCGCTGCAGGGACCACGACGGGCCATACCGCCGGGGGCAGCTCGTGGCCGAGGCCGGGGACGACCAGAAGTTCGGCCCCTTCGATGGCGGCGGCCGTCGCTCGGCCGCCACTCACCCCGACCAGGGGGTCGGCGTCGCCGTGGACGACGAGGGTGGGAACCGCTATGGAGGCCAGCGCCGCGCTGCGGTCCCCCGAGGCCACCATGGCCATGATCTGCCGGCCGTTCCCCGCCGGGTGCACGCCGTGGTCGTAGATACGCTCGAAGCGGGCCCGGCGCCATTCGAGGTCCACGAGCTCCGGGACCACGGAGCCGATGATCTGCATGTTCTCCATCTCCTGGTCCACGAACGCCTGCCGCCCGGTTGCCGCCCGCCTGGAGAGCACGGCGGCCGCCTCGGCCGAGGGGAGCCCGACGTCGCGCCGGCCCGTGCTGGACATGATCGAGCACAGGCTCAGCACCCGCCCCGGATGGCGCGCCGCGGTCGTCTGGACGATCATGCCGCCCATCGAGACCCCGACCAGGTGGGCCTGGCCGACGCCGAGGGCGTCCAGCAGCCCGGCGGTGTCGTCGGCCATGTCGTCGAGGGTGTAGGTGACGACCGACCGGTCCCGGCGGGCAGCGGCGGCGAGGTCGTAGCGCGGCGCATCGTGGAGCACGGTCGACTGCCCGCTGTCCCGGCAGTCGAAGACCACAACGGCGAAGCCGTGGTCCACCAGCTGATCGACGAAGGCCCCGTCCCACGAGGCCAGCGAGCCGGCCAGGCCGTGGACGAGGACCATCACCGGCTGTCCACGCCGGCCGTGCAGCTCGTAGCACAGCTCGACTTCGCCCACTCGGGCTCGCTCCATCGTGGGATGCTGACCGCCCCGTCCGCCGGGGTCAAGCCGGCCACCTGAGGGGCCCCCGAGTGCCATGCTCGCGCCCCATGGCGCGCGCCTATTGCCCCGGACGGGTCAACCTCATCGGGGACCACACCGACTACAACGAGGGGCTGGCGCTGCCCATGGCCGTGGACCTCGGCACCGTCGTGTCGTTCGAGCCCGACGACAGCTTGCGCATCGTCCTGCGTTCGGCCGGCGAGCCGGAACCTGCCGACGTCGACGTGCACGTCCCGCTCGATCCCGAGCAGATCGGGCGATTGCAGCCACGCTGGGCCCGTCTGGTGGCGGCCATGGTGGCCGTGGTGCGACCGGTCACCGGTGGTCATGGGACGATCGAGACCTCGCTTCCCGTCGGTGCCGGCCTGTCGTCGAGCGCGGCACTGGAGGTGGCGTTGTCGTTGGCGCTCGGGTTCGAAGCCACCGCACTGGTGATGGCGCGTGTCTGTCAGCGCGCTGAGCAGGTGGCCACCGGTGTACGCAGTGGCCTCATGGACCAGCTGGTGGTCACCGCCGCTCAGGACGGGAGCGCCTTGCTCATCGACTTCGCCGACCTCTCGCTGCAGCCGGTGGAGGTGCCGGCCTCGGCCGAGGTGGTCGTGGTGCACAGCGGCGTGCGCCGCACCCTCGCTGCCTCCGGCTACGCGGCGCGCCAAGCCGAGTGCGAGGCAGCCGCCCACCGGCTCGGCCCCCTGGGGCGGCTCGACCCCGACCAGATGCTCGGGCTCCCCGACGCCGTGCTGCGCCGCCGGGTCCGTCACGTGGTCACCGAATGCGACCGGGTGCGCTGGTTCGCCGCCGCCCTGTCGGCGGGCGATCTTCCCGAGGCCGGGCGCCTCATGATCTCCAGCCACCACAGTCTGGCCCGGGACTTCGAGGTGTCCACCCCCGAGCTGGACGCGCTGGTCGGGCACCTGGTGTCGATGCCGGGCGTGCACGGAGCCCGGCTCACGGGTGCGGGGTTCGGTGGCTGTGTCGTGGCTCTGGCGGACCCGGGGGCGGTCGACGTGGCGAGCTTCCCGACACCGGCCTGGCGGGTGCGCCCGAGTGCGGCGGCCCGCGTGCTCGGATAGCCGACAGCTGCAGCTGCTCGACCAGCTACAGCTGGTCGAGCAGGCGGGCTCTGCGCTCGGCGAACTCCTGCTCGGAGAGGATTCCCCGGCGCCGCAGCTCATCGAGCTCGATGAGCCGTCGGGCCGCCGACCGGTCGGATCCACCGGCCGAGTGGGCGGCGATGGCGGCCGTGCTCGTGCCCGACGGCGGGGTGTCCTCGGTGTCGTCCCGCCCTGGCGGTGGATGGTGGCGGGCGTCCGAGCCTCTGCGCTCGCCCGCTGGATCGGCGGCGCCCGGCGGCGACGGCCGGGACATGCCGGGATCCTCGATCTGTTCGTGGATCACCGCAGCCAACGCCGCCGGGCGGGGCACGTGGTTGAAGGCCACCACGCCCCGGTCCCCACCCACGTCGAGAAAGAGACGTCCCTGCCCCGTGAGCCGCTCGAGGATCGACTGATGGTAGGAGATCTCGTTGATGCGTGTCAGGCGGACCTCGAGGCCGCGACGGCCGAGCACGCCGGAACGCTGCACCACTCGCGAGCTCGTGACCACGAGTTGCGTGCTCCGCCAGCGCACGAGCCGCCCGGCGAACCACGCCATGCTCAGCGCCAGGATCGCGCCAAGGATCCATGCAACCGCCAGCGGGGCCGCCGGCCAGGCCACGGAGAGCGCCACCAGGGCGGACAGCGGCACCACCACCGCTATTGCCGTCCAGCCGAGAAACGACCAGTGCGGATGCACGTCGGCCACCAGCGCCTCGCCCTCGGTGAGCAGGCGTCGCGGGAAGGACACGGCCCTCAGGCCAGCTTGGCGGCGATGGCCGCCGCGCCGCGCAGCACCGTGCCGTCGGCGCCCACCGTGCTGTAACGGACGGCCGGGCGCTTCCTGGCCTCGTCCACCATGCCCTCGAGCAGCATCCGGAAGTCGACGGGCGGGTCGATCCACAGATAGCGCGCCAGCGAACCGGGAATCGTGTTGATCTCGTTCACGAACAACGACTCGCCGTCGGAGAGGAAGTCGATGCGGGCCACGCCGCGCACCTGCGCCAGCTCGGCCACCACCTCGGCTTGGCGTCGCAGCTCGGCGGCTAGCGCCGCGCTCATACTGGCCGGGAGCTCGCGCGGGGCGCTGGCCATGCCTTCGCCACCCACGTACTTGTCCGCGTAGCCCAGGATCTCCGATCGCCCGCCCGAACGCAGTGGCCGTTCGATGGCCGACACCTGGAGCTCCGGCCAGCTGCGCACGGCCACGTTCAGGTCGTAGAGGTCGGGGCGGAACGGCTCCACCACTGCTCCACGGCGCAGGTGCGGGTTGGCCTCCAAGCGGGCGAGGGCGGTCCCGGCGTCCTCCACCACCTCCACCCCGATCGACGACCCGCCAAATCGCGGCTTCACGATGTACGGACCGGAGAAGTCGATCTCGGTGCGGTGGTCAAGCGCGGAGCGAGCCAGGCACGGCAGGTCGGCGGCGGCCACCACCCCGGCGAAGGCCAGCTTGTCCATGCCGAGCGCCGCTCCGGCCGCCGTCGGGCCGGTGTAGGACAGACCGGCGAGGTCCATGGCCGCCTGCAACGAACCGTCCTCGCCGGGACCACCGTGACAGCAGTTGACCACCACGTCGACGTCCAAGGGCCTGGGCCGGCCCATGCGGCCGTGGGCGGCGAAGCCGCCCTGCTCCCCCAGCACCAGCCGCAGCGCCTCGGCCTGGCGCGGGACACCGTCGACGAACGCCTCCGCTTCGAGGGTCGGGGGCAGCGAGAAGAAGTCCCCGGTCTTCGCCCAGTACACGACGATCACCGGCTGGCCGGCCCGGTGCAGCTCCCGGGCCGCCTGGAGGCCGGTGAGGATGCTCACGTCGTGTTCGGGCGAAGGACCGCCGAGGACGACGGCGATGGTGGCGTCGGTCAACGAGAAGATCTCCGGGGGTCGGGCGAACCGCGCCGTGGCGGCGGCGCCGAGCCTCAAGGGTAGTGGTCGGGGAGGTCGTTCTCGAAGAGCACGACGTCGCCCTCGCCCAGGTGGTCCCGCACCCAGGCGACGGCTTGGTCGCGGGTGTCCACCAGTACGAGCGACGGGCGTGAGGCCGCCGCTGCGTCGCCGGCCGAGCGTGCCCCGCGCACGAGCGCCCGCCGGTTCGTGCGCCCGACGAACACCAGGTCGCTGCAGAGCCAGGCGGCTTCGGCGCCGAAGCGAGCGTTCTCCTCGGCTTGGCGATGGCCCAGCTCGACCATGCCCGGTGTCACCACCACCCGTCGTCCGCCTGGAGGAGCCATGCGCAGGAGGGCCTCGAGCGCGACGGACGCCCCGGCGGGGTTCGAGTTGTAGGTGTCGTCGAGCACCAGGCAACGCCCCGAGGAGGTGGGGGCGGGCTCCAGGCGGTGCGGAGCGGCGGGCAACGTCGGCAGTCGCTCGATCAGCGTGTCGGCGCCGGCCCCCAGCTCGAGCGCCACCGCCAGCGCGCAACCCAGGTTGACCGGCCGGGCGTCGACGGACAGCTCGGCCAGCTTCTCACCACGGACCCACACCCGCACCAAGCCGTCGGCGTCCTCGACGCACACATCGGCGCGCTGGTCACGGGTGGACACACGCCACACCTTCTTTCCCTGTTGCTCGCTGCCGTCGGCCAGCGCAGCCAGCCGGGTGTCGTCGACGCCCAGCACCACTGCGCGGGCAGGGCCCAGGATCTCGGACTTCGCCCGCACGATGGCCTCCTCGCTGCCGAATCGCTCGAGATGCACCGGGCCGACGGCGGTGATCACCGAGATCTGCGGCGCCATCCAGCGACACATCTCGGCGATCTCGCCGCGGCGGTAGGTGCCCATCTCGGCCACGAGCACGTCGGTTCCCTCGGCCAGGTGCTCGTTGACCGTGCGGGCCAGGCCCGCTCGATTGTTGAAGCTGGCCGGGCTGGCCACCACCGACAGCCGGCTGCCGAGCAGATGGGCCACGTATCCCTTGGTGGTGGTCTTGCCGTACGAACCGGTGATGGCCACCACGGTCGGGCCCACCCGTCGCAGCCGAGCCGCCGCCCGGGCCACGTACCGCCCCGCCAGCCGTCGCTCCAGCGGAGCGGTGAGCACACAGGCCATGTCCACGAGCGCCGGCACGGCCAGCGACCCCGCCGCCGCCGCCAACGGCCCGGCCCCGCAGGCCAACCCCACGGCGAGGCCGGCTGCTTGCAGCACGGCCCATACCGCCGCCAGCGTGCGCATACGGCGAGTCCAGGCCACTGCGGAGGTCCGGCCCCGCAGGCCTAGGCCGACGGGGCCCACCGCCACGGAGGCGGCGGTGGCGAAGGAGGTGGCGGCCCAGCGGGAGGACAGCACCACTCCGGCCGCCGCCACGAGCAACAGCAGCACGTTCAGCGGGCGGCAGGTCCACCACCGAAGGGCGAAGCGCGAGGCCGCGTCGGCCAGGTAGTGCTCCCGTTGGGCCACCCGCAGCCAGCGCAGCCCCGACAGCCCCGTGGCCAGCACGCCGGCGGCCACCGTCGTGCCGACGAGCGCGGGACCTCCACCTCCGAGCACGAACGGTCAGGGTAGCGGC
>DATHCF010000252.1:0-5110 GCA_035319705.1 Acidimicrobiales bacterium
CGGCGTCGGCCAGCTTGTTCATCCCGCTCTCGAGGGCCCGGCGGGCCTCCTCGTCGAAGGCGATCAACTTGGGCATGCGGTTGTCCTCCGTGACATTCCCTGTGGCGGATGCCGCCGGCTCTTCCCGGGGGCAGGGCCCCTCGGTCCTCCGCCTCGGCCATCCGAGCGTGCATTAGCACTCTAGCGCCTCGAGTGCTAAGTGCAAACCACGCCGGACGGGGCCGGCCACGGCATCCGACGGGACGCCCACTCTCAGCTCCGCCGGCTACGGCATGGACGATTCCCGACTCCGGTGGCAGCGCCGAGGGGAGCAGGTGCTGCGCGGACGACAGCTGGCCACCACGGTCATGGAGCCCCTCGAGTCTCCGGCGATGCCGTCACCGGAGCCTGGGCTTCAGCCGCCGGCCACCGCCGGGACGATCGAGACGGTCTGACCGCCGCTCACCGGCGTCCCGAGCCCCTCGAGGAAGCGCACGTCTTCGTCGTCGAGGAACACGTTCACGAAGCGGCGCAGGGCACCGGAGTCGTCGAACAGGCGATCGGACATCCCGGGGTGGGCGGCGTCGAGGGCCTTCAGCACCTCGCCCACCGTCGTCCCCTCCAGGCTGAGCTCGGAGGCGCCGCCGGTGAGGGTGCGCAGCTGGGCGGGCACTCGCACCGTGACGACGCTCACCGGGGGCTCACGAAACTCGGACCGTGGACGTCGACGGCGGCGGCGAACGCCTCCAGCGTCGGGGCGATGGTGGCGCTGGGCCCGGTCGAGCCGGCCAGCGCCTCCACCGTCTTGAGGCCGTGGCCGGTGACGTAGACCACCACCCGCTCGTCGCGGCGCACGATGCCCTGGGCGGCCAGTTTGGCCAGGGTGGCGACGGTCACCCCGCCGGCCGTCTCGGCGAAGATGCCCTCGGTCCGCGCCAGCAGACGGATGCCGTCGAGGATCTCCTCGTCGGTCACTGCCGCCAGGGCCCCACCGCTGCGGCGCACGGCGTCCAGCGCGTACCAGCCGTCGGCCGGATTCCCGATGGCGAGCGACTTGGCGATGGTGTCGGGGCGGACCGGCCGTACGGCGTCGGCCCCGTCCGCGAAGGCCCGGGCCACCGGCGCGCAGCCTGCCGCCTGGGCGCCGGAGACACGCACGTGCGGCTCCTCCTCGAGCAGGCCCACCTCGTGCAGCTCCCGGAAGCCCTTGGCCACCTTGACCAGCTGGCTGCCCGAGGCCACCGGCACCACCACGTGGTCCGGCGCCTGCCAGCCCAGCTGCTCGGCCACCTCGAAGGCCAAGGTCTTCGAACCCTCGGAGTAGTAGGTACGCACGTTCACGTTGACGAAGGCCCAGTCGGGGTGGTCGCTGGCCAGCTCGGCGCACAGGCGGTTGACGTCGTCGTAGGTGCCGTCGACCGCCACCACGTGCCCGCCGTAGACGGCGGTGGTGACCACCTTGGCCGTCTCGAGGTCCTTCGGGATGAACACCACCGACGACATGCCGGCGCGCGCGGCGTGGGCAGCCACCGAGTTGGCCAGGTTGCCGGTCGAGGCGCAGGCGGCCACCTTGAAGCCGAGCTGGCGCGCCTTGGTCAGGGCCACCGACACCACCCGGTCCTTGAAGGAGCCGGTGGGGTTGGCCGTGTCGTTCTTCACCCAGAGCTCGCCCAGCCCGAGCTCGGCGGCCAGCCGGTCAGCGCGCACGAGCGGGGTGAACCCGGCGCCGAGGTCGATGGGAGCCGGGTCGGCCACCGGCAGGAGCGGGGCGTACCGCCAGATGGTGTCGGGCCCGGCGGCGATCTGCGCCGCGGTCAGCTCGGCACGCAGCCGTTCGTAGTCGTAGACCACCTCGAGCGGCCCGAAGCAGAAGTCACAGACGTGCAGGGCCTCGGGGGGGTACGGCCGCGCACATTCCCGACAGCGCAGCCCGGTGACGTAGCTCACGACGCCTCCTCATCGGTCGGGCATTGGCACCTGGCATCTGCTCCCCGAAGGGCCAGTGCTGGCTGCCGCGGCGTCGTCGGGCCCGTCCCTCGGCCGCTCTGGATGATTGGCGCAATCATAGACGACCAGCAGGTGGGCCATGATCTGGCGGTGGATGCGGCGCCGGCTTCGTTCCACCACTCGCAGTTCGACGCCCTCCGGTTGGCGGCCGAACGGGCGCCGCTGCGGGTCTCGGTGTGCATCCCGGCCCGGAACGAGGAGCGCACGGTCGGCGCCGTGGTGGGCTGCGTGCACCGCCGGCTCACCTCGGCCGGCGGGGGCATCGGGCTGGTCGACGAGATCGTGGTGGTGGACGACGGATCGACCGACGCCACCGCCGAGGAAGCCCGGCGGGCGGGCGCCGTGGTGGTCCCTTCGGGATCCGGCGGCGGGAAGGGGCGGGCCATGGCGGCCGGCGTGGCCGCCACCGACGGCGACCTCGTGGTCTTCCTCGACGCCGACGTGGAGAATTTCGCCGCCCACTTCGTGACCGGTCTGCTCGGGCCGCTCGTGGCGCACCCGCAGGTGGTGCTGGTGAAGGCCTTCTACGAGCGCCCCCTCGACGGGTCCCCCACCGGCGGCGGCCGGGTCACCGAGCTCGTGGCACGGCCGGTCATCGAGCTGCTGTTCCCGGCGCTGGCCGGCATCCGCCAGCCGCTCGCCGGCGAGACCGCCGTTCGGCGAGCGGTGCTCGAGCGTGTCGTGCTCGAGACGGGATACGGCGTCGAGCTGGGACTGCTCGTCGACGTGGCCGAAGCCCATGGCGTTCGCGCCCTGGCGCAGGTCGACCTCGGCCGCCGGGTGCACCGCAACCGTCCCCTGGACGAGCTGCGGCCGCAGGCCGCCGACGTGCTGCGTGCCGCCCTGCGCCGCGCCGGCGCCCTCGTCGCCGACTGACGGCGCCCGGGCGGGCCGGCGCCGGAGGGCCGGGTGATCAATCGTCAGGGCGCCGGCCATCTCTCCTTCAGGATCCGCGCCGCGGCGTCGGCCAGGCAGTGGGCGGTCTGTGCCCGGGCACGGGCTTCGCCGTAGCGGTCCTCCAGGCTCACCACCTCGATCCCCCTCGTCGCTGCCCCCCGCCGACCTTCGTCGTCGGCCGACCCGGCCAGGACCACCATGGGGACGCCGGCGACCGCGGACCGCCCGGCCAGGCCACCCACCACCTTCCCCTCCCACGACGAGGCGTCGAGCCGACCTTCGGCGCCGATGACCAGGGCGGCCGCCCGCAGACGCACCGCGAGACCCACCCTGTCGGCCACCACTTCGAAGCCCGGCACCAGGCGGGCCCCGATGGCCGCCAGCCCGCCAGCCAGACCCCCGCCGGCACCGGCACCGGCCAGGGTGGTGACGTCCACGCCGTAGCGCCGCCGGTACCGCTCGGCCAGCTGCACCAGGCGCTCGCCCAGGACTGACAGCGCCTCGGGACCGGCGCCCTTCTGCGGCCCGAACCGCTCGGCGGCTTCGAGGAACCCGGTGCGCACGTCGCACGCCACCACCAGCTCGACGTCGCCGGTGCCCCCCGCCTCCTCCAGGGCCTCGAGCGCTCCCCGCCCGCCGTCGGTGGTGGCGGTGCCCCCGACGCCCACCACCACTCGCCGGGCGCCGCTGTCCAAAGCCGCCGCC
The DNA here is from genome assembly GCA_035319705.1 of Acidimicrobiales bacterium. Classification (GTDB taxonomy): domain Bacteria; phylum Actinomycetota; class Acidimicrobiia; order Acidimicrobiales; family UBA8190; genus UBA8190. The sequence continues at coordinate 3,589 of DATHCF010000252.1, forward strand.
ACCAGCTCCCCCGTGCCGCGCGAGGTCGCCTCCAGGGGGCGGTTGCCGGTGGGGCCCCCGGCCAGCTCGAGCCCCGAGGCGGTGGCCGACTCGACCACTGCCAGCGGGCCGTCGAGCAGCCAGTGGGCCACCACGGGCTGCCCGAGCGGGCCGCACACGGTGACAGCCCGATGCCGTCCACCCGGCCGGCCCATGACCTGGACGAAGCCTTCGCCGCCGTCCGACAGCGGACAGGAGTCGGCCGCCCACCGCGCGCCGGGCGCCACGGCGCTGATGGCGGATGCCGCGTCGACGGCGCCCAACGTGCCGCGCAATTTGTCGGGGGCCACCAGCACCGTGGGTTGGGCGGGACGGGCGGTGGGCATAGTGCGAAATCGTGCCCTCCGCCCACCCAAGGCGCCTGTAGCGTCCTCACGGTGGCCGGAGCTGACCTGGTCGTGGTCTCCAACCGGGGGCCCGTCTCCTTCACCTTGGACGACGCCGGCCACCCTGTCCCCGCCGGCTCGGCCGGCGGCCTGGCTGCGGCCCTCGCCCCCCTTCTGGCGGGCAGTGGCGCCGTGTGGGTGGCGTGCGCCATGTCCGAAGCCGACCGGGCCGCCGCCGCCTTGGGCCTCGTGGCCGAGGACGGGCTCGAGCTGCGCACGGTGCAGTGCGATCCGCAGGCCTACTCCATGGCCTACGACGTGGTGTCCAACTCCACCCTGTGGTTCATGCACCATCACCTGTTCGACCTGTCGCGCCGGCCGCGATTCGATGAGCACTGGCACCGCGCCTGGGCCGCCTACGAGGAGCTCAACAGCCACTTCGCCGAGGCGGTGAGCGAAGTGGCCGCCGAGGGGGCCACCGTGCTGGTCCAGGACTACCACCTGTACCTGGTCCCGGGTCTGCTGGCGGAGCAGCGGCCGGACCTGCGCACGGTGCACTTCAGCCACACCCCGTTCGCCGACCCGGGCATCCTGCGCGTGCTGCCCGGCGACGTGGCCAGACAGCTGTTAGCCGGCATGTCGGCCGGCCGCAGCTGCGGGTTCCACACCGACAGGTGGGAGCGCGCCTACCGGGCCTGCTGTGCGGATGCCGGGGTCGAGCCGGCCCGGACCTTCGTGTCCGCCCTCACACCCGACCCCGAACTGCTGCACCGGCGGGCGGCGGAGCCTGCGTGCGCCGCGGCCCGGCGGCGACTCGACGACCTGCTCGGGGAGCGGCGCCTCGTGCTGCGGGTCGATCGGATCGAGCCGTCGAAGAACCTCCTGCGCGGCTTCTGGGCGCTCGACGAGCTGTTCGAGTCCCGCCCCGACCTGCGCGGCGAGGTGGTCATGGTGGCCCACGCCTACAACTCGCGACAGTCACTGGCCGACTACCTGGCCTACGGCAACGAGGTCGAACACGCGGCGGCCCGGGTGAACGAGATATGGGGCACCGGCGACTGGGAACCGGTGGTGCTCGACGTGGCCGACGACACCGCCAGCTCGCTGGCCGCCTTGACGCGCTACGACGTGCTGCTCGTCAACCCACTGCGCGACGG
>DATHCF010000253.1:0-4263 GCA_035319705.1 Acidimicrobiales bacterium
CAGCCGGTCGAGCTCGGAGAAGCTCACACGCCGCTCCCCGAAGACGAGCGCCGTGCGCCCAGGCTCGGCCTCGGCGATGGCCGCCACCCCGCGCACCCCCGGGCGCAGTACCGCCCGGTCCGAAGCGTCGCCGGCGCCCATGAGCGCCACAGTGTACGGCCGGCCACCTGGGCCTGACACGAGCGTCAGTATTAGGATCCCGGTCGATGCAGGCGGACGAGTTGATCCTGGTCAGCGTGGACGACCACGTGGTCGAGCCCGCCGACATGTTCGACGGGCGGGTGCCGGCCAAGTGGAAGGGCCGGGAGCCCAGGGTGCTCCACAAAGACGACGGCACCGACGTGTGGTCCTACGAGGGCAACGAGATCCCCAACGTCGGGCTCAACGCCGTGGTGGGCCGGCCGCCCGAGGAGTACGGGATCGAGCCCACCTCCTTCGAGGAGATGCGGCCGGGCTGCTACGACATCCACCAGCGCGTCCGGGACATGAACGTGAACGGCGTATTGGGCTCGATGTGCTTCCCCTCATTCGTGCAATTCTGCGGCCAGCTGTTCGCCCGAACCGAGGACAAAGAGCTGGCGCTGGCCATGCTCCGGGCCTACAACGACTGGCACCTCGAGTCGTGGTGCGGCGCCTATCCGGGCCGCTTCATCCCTCTGTCGATCCCGCCCATCTGGGACCCGGAGCTCATGGCCGCCGAGGTCAGGCGCATGGCCGCCAGGGGCGGCCATGCCGTGACCTTCTCCGAGAACCCCTCCAAGCTGGGCTGGCCCAGCTTCCACTCGCCCCACTGGGACCCGTTCTGGTCGGCCTGTGCCGACGAGGGCACAGTGGTGTGCCTGCACATCGGGTCCTCCTCCACCCTGGCCATCACCGCCCCCGACGCCCCCTTCGACGTCCTCATCGCCCTGCAGCCGGTGAACATCATCCAGTGCGCGGCGGACCTGTTGTTCTCGCCCGTGCTGCGCAAGTACCCGGCCCTGCGCATCGCCCTGTCCGAGGGTGGCATCGGCTGGATCCCCTACTTCCTCGAACGCGTCGACTACGTCTACGCCCACCACAAGGCCTGGACCGGGCAGGACTTCGGCGACAAGCTGCCCAGCCAGGTCTTCAAGGAGCGCATCGTCACCTGCTTCATCGACGACGCCTTCGGGGTGGAGAGCCGCCACCACCTGAACATGGACATGGTCACCTGGGAATGCGACTACCCGCACTCCGACTCCACCTGGCCCAACGCCCCGGAGATCGCCATGAAGTACCTGGCCGGGGTGCCCGGCGCCGACGTGGACAAGATCACCCACCAGAACGCCATGCGCATCTTCAGCTACGACCCCTTCGCCGTCCGGCCCCGCGAGCAGTGCACGGTGGCCGCCCTGCGGGCGCAGGCCGCCGACGTCGACGTCTGGCTGCGGCCACGCAAGGACGGTGCCAGGCCCAAGACGACCTTCGCCGCCGACCTGGGCAAGATGGCCTCCGGGAATCGCTGAGCGCAGCTTTCCGACGGTGACCGACTGGAGCCGGGTGCCGGTGCTCGTCGGCGCCGGCCAGCACACCAACCGCGACGACGACCCCGGTCGCGCCCCGGATCCCTTCGACCTGATGGAGCTGGCCGCCCGCCGTGCCGCCGAGGCGGCGGTGGGCGAGGGCCGCGCCCCGGAACTCCTCGGGTCGCTCACCCACTGCTACACCGTGCATTCGCTGTCGCTTCGCCATAGCGACCCGGCCGGCGCGCTGGCCGCCCGTGTCGGTGCGTCGCACGCCGTCGCCCGCACGTCGGGCATGGGCGGCAACATCCCGCAGTGGGTGCTCAATCGGGCCGCCGAACAGGTGGTGGCCGGCGAGCGGCCGGTGGTGCTGGTGGTGGGGGCGGAAGCCCTGGCCACCCGCCGCCGGGCCAAGCGCCGGCAGCTCAAGCTCGACTGGCCCGGCGACGGCGGCTGGCCCGACACCTGGCCGCCGCTCGAGCCGGACCTCGGGGTCCATCCCGTCGAGCGGGCCGCCGGGCTCGACCAGGCCACCGCCATGTACGCGCTGGTGGAGAGCGCCATCGCCCACGACCGTGGCCGGAGCCCCGCCGAGACGTCGGCCGCCATCGGCGCGCTCATGGCCCGGTTCAACGACGTGGCGGCGCAGAGTCCCCACTCGTGGTTCCCGCTGCGGCGCAGCGCCGAGGAGATCGCCACCGTCAGCGCCGAGAACCGCATGATCTTCCACCCCTATCCCAAGTACGTGAACGCGGTGATGGACGTGGACATGGCCGCGGCGGTGCTCCTCACCGACGCGGCAACCGCCCGTGGGTGGGGGCTCCCGCCCGACGAGGTGGTGTACCTGCGCGGGTGGGCCGACGCCAGCGACGTCTGGTACCTCTCGGAGCGCCCGGCGGTGCACCGCAGCCCCGCCCTGGCCGCCTGCGGCACCGCCGCCCTGTCGGCTGCCGGGCTGGAGGTGGACGACGTGGGCGCCTTCGACCTCTATTCCTGCTTCCCCAGCTCGGTAGAGGTGGCGATGGAGGCACTCGGCGTCTCTGCCGACGACGAGCGCCCGCTCACCTTGACCGGCGGGCTGCCCTACCACGGTGGACCCGGGAGCAACTACGTCACCCACTGCGTGGCCAACGCCTTCGACTGGTTGCGCGCCGGACGCGGCGACCACGTCCTCGTGCACGGCAACGGCTACTACCTGACCAAGCACGCCGTGGGGGTCTACTCCCGACGACCTCCGGCGCAGCAGCCGGCGCCCGAGGCGGAACTGCAGAAGCGTCTCGATGCGCAGTCACCATCCGTCCCGGTCGACCCGGCCCTCGACGGGCGGGCGGAGGCGGTGGCCTACACCGCCGCCTACGACAGAGACGGCTCGCGACAGCCGGCCGTGGTCCTGGCCCAAGCCGGCGGACGGCGCACCGTGGCCGTGGCCGACGCCGCACTGACCGAGCTGCTCGTAGGCGACGCCGTGGGCGACGCCGTGGGCACCGGCGTGGTCATCGACGCCCAGCCGGAAGGGCCCGGCCGCGCCCGGCCCGCCTGACCGCCCGCCGGTTCAGTCCTCCAGCGGTTCAGTCCTCCAGGGTGAGGGCCTGCTCCGGGCAATTGTCGGCGCCGCTGCGGGCCGCCTCCAGGCGTCCTTCGGGGACCTCGTCCATGAGCAGCACGCAATGGCCGAAGTCGTCGGCGTCGAAGAGGTCCGGGGCCAGGCTGTAACAGCGCCCGTGGCCCTGGCACTTCTCCGGATCGAGCACGATCCGCACCGGCTCAGCTCCCGGCGGGGAACACCAGCGGCAGGTGGTGGAGAGAACGAAGACCCGTGGTGTACTCGAGGACCGTTCCGGGCGCCAGTTCGTACTCGGGAATGCGGCGGTGGAACTCCCGCAGTGCCACGCGCAGCTCCACCCGGGCCAGATGCGAGCCGAGGCAGCGGTGCACACCGCCACCGAAGGCCAGGTGCGGGTTGGGGTTGCGCCGGAGGTCGACCTGGTCCACCCCGGGGTGGCTGGCGTCGTCGGTATTGGCCGAGCCGATCATGAGCATCACCTGCTCGCCGGCCTTGATGGGACAGCCGGCGATCTCGGCGTCCTCGGTGGCCCCTCGGGGGACCGCCGGCACCGGTGACTCCCACCGCAACAGCTCCTCCACCGCCGAGGGGATCACGCTCTCGTCGCCGGCGATCTGGCGCCGGTGCTCGGGGTTCTGCGCCAGGTAGGCGAAGAAGCAGTCGAGCGAGTCGGTGACGGTGTCGAGGCCGGCGATGATGAACAGGAAGCAGATGTCGAGCACCTCCTCGTCGGTGAGGCGCACGCCGTCGATCTCGCTGGCCATGATCTGGCCCAGCATGTCCTCGGTCGGATGCTCCTTGCGCTCGGCCAGGTGCCGCTCGAAGTACTCGTAGACCGTCCTGCCCGCTTTCTCGCGTGCCGGGTGCTGCTCCTCCAGGGTGGCCCCCCTGGGACGGATGATGTCGTCCTTCAGCCCCAGGAACAGCTCCAGGTCTTCGTAGGGCAACCCCATGAGCCGGAGGAACATGGCGCACGGCAGGGGGACGGCGAACTCCTCGTGGAGGTCGCAGGAGCCCTTGGAGACGAAGGCGTCGACCAGCTCCTTCACCAGGGCCACCACCTGGTCCTCCAACAGCGCCATCTTCTTGGGGGCGAACAGCGGGTCGAGGATGCGGCGGTACTTCACGTGCTGGGGAGGATCGATCTGCAGGGGGATGAGGGGACGGATGTTGCCCAGGTACATCCCCACCGCACCCCACGAGAAGGTGCTCGTG
>DATHCF010000254.1:0-2153 GCA_035319705.1 Acidimicrobiales bacterium
CCGGTGCGCCAGCATCCGGCGCGACAGCATGAGCCCGTGCTGCATGTTGGTGCCGTAGACGAAATCCCAGGACACCTCGGGCAGCTCCTCGGCCTTGACCTCGCGGGCCACCTCGGAGAAGCCGACCAGCCCGAGAAAGTCACGCGGGAACTGGGTGGAGATGAGGGTGTGCAGCGCCATGGCCACCTTCTTGGCGGCCAGGAAGTTGTCGCGCATGGGCATGGACAGAGACAGGTCGATCATGAGCACGGTCGACGCCCGGGTCAGGTGCTCGGTGCGGGAGATCTCGAAGTCCTCCGGACGCAGGCGCACCGGCGTCCCCGTGCCGGAACGGCGCACGGCGTTGTGCACCGTCTGCTGGATGTCCAGGGCGAACGGGTCGCCGAACTCGTATGGTTTCGTCTGGCCCTCGGGCTCGTGGCCGGTGCCGACGCGGATGTTGCGGTGGTGTCCGAGCCGGTCCTTGGCCAGCTTGGAGAACAGGTCCGACAGCGCCCGCTGGCCGATGCGGCGGATACCCCGGGCGGTGAGCTCGTAGCGGCCCTCGCGCTGCTCGATGAGCCCCGCCTCCTCGAGCTCCTTGGCCAGCCGGGCCAGCCGGTCGAGCGATCGCGCCCCGTCCTCGCCCAGGTACTTCTCCACCTGCTCGAGGTCGACCTCCGCCAGCGCCCCCGGTGAGGAGGCCGAGCGTAGGAACTGCTCGAGCTGGTCCATCTCCCCGAGACGGCGCGCCGCGGCGGCGGCGTCGGCCAGGCCCATGGGATCGGATCCGCTGAAGCGGTAGCGGCGTCCCCACCCGGCGTCGGGCACCGCCCGGCGGAGGTTGTCGGCCAGGCGCTCCACCTGCCAGCGCAGGTCCATGTCCTCGAACAGCGACTCGGCCAGGGCCTGCAGCTGGGCGCGTTGCTCGGGCGACAGCGAGTCGAGCGCCGCCTGCACCGCCGCCATCTGGGCGGCGAACTGCTCGAGCAGCTCGTCCAGCGACTGCGGGTTGCCCGGGAAGAAGTCCCCGAAGCTCTCCATGAACTGCTCGAAGCTCGGGTCGAGCTCTTCGCCCCGGTCGCGCTGCTCGATCATGCGGTTCAAGGCGTCGAGCATCTGGCGCATCCGCTCCAGCTGGGCCGGGTCGGGGTTGGCCATGGACTCGGCCATCTGGTCGAACCAGCTGCGGGCCACCTCCTGGCGCAGCCGCTCGAGCAGCTCCTCGAAGTGCTGGCGGGCCTCCGACGAGGTGAACTCGTAGCCCTGGAGGCCGCGCACCTTCGACGCCAGGTCCTCGGGGAGCAGCTCGAGCTGCATGGAGCGCTCCGCCACCACCTCTTCGGTGACCTGGCGGCGCCGCTCGTCACCCGACGCCCGGGCCTCCTCGGCCAGCGACCGCAGTCCCCGGCGCTCCTCGGCCACCACCTCGTCGAGCTCCCGGGCGATCTCGTGGAAGGCACCGCCCAGGTCCCCGCTCTCGAGCTCCTCCTGTCGACGCCGGCGCAGCCGTTCCATCAGCTCGCGCAGCCCGGCCACGCGCTCGCCGTCGGGGCGCCGGAAGCCGGAGTTGAGCAGGCGCCGGAGCGCGGCGTCGGGATCACCGTGGTACAGCAGGTCGTCGGCCAGGTCGGAGAAGAGGTCCTCGATCTCGTCGACCGTGGCGCGCTGGCTCCCGTCCCAGCGACGGTAGGCCCAGCGGTGGGTCATCCCCGTCCCCGGTAGGTGGCCCGTCCGCCGGCCGCCTCCTTGTTCAGGCGCTTGGTCAGGTGCAGGCCCTCGAGAACGAACTCCGCCGCCGAGGCCAGCACCGCCGGCGACTCGCTGTCGTGGGCCAGGGCGAGCACCGGGCCCTCCAGGGCGGGCAGCTCGGACATGAGCTCGGCGTAGGCGGTGGCGGGGAGGTCGTCGCCGGCGTGCACCACCCGGGCCTCGTCGAAGGAGGCCACCACCGCTCCGAGCTGTTCGGTGGGGACGTGGCGGCGGAACACCGCCAGCACCGCCGCGGACACCAGGCCCTGCAGGATGCGCTCCTCGCGTCCCTCCTCGAGCGCCTCGATCTCGACCTTGCCCTGGGTGGAGGTCACTATGGCCGACAGGTCGCTCACCCGGGGGACGGCCTCGGGCTCGTGCAGACGCAGGGCGCGGCGCACGGCGTTGGCCGCCAGGGTCTC
>DATHCF010000255.1:0-9429 GCA_035319705.1 Acidimicrobiales bacterium
TCATTTTCAGATTGAAAGCAACTTGTCAGAGATGGAGACGATGCTCGCGGAGTTCGTGAGTGTACTTCTGCACTGAGAAGACAGTTCTGTCAAAGGCCAAACCATCCGATAACACTCAGCGCTGATATCGAAGTAGACCGAGCTGTATGTGCCGTGTCGGGGCGGTCGGCGTCGGAGGCCACCCAAGCGGTAACGACGGCGCTGAGTGATCTCGCGCCCCTTCGGCCTGACTGACCTGGCCGGAGGCCCCCGCCTGGGCATCCTGGTCCCGGCATTTGCGGATGGTCAGATGGCTCGACGAGGCCCATCGGTGAGTGTCATGAGACGGTGGAACGCTGGCGGCTCACGATTAGTGATTGGAAGGACATGTTGTCGTTCCGGCGATGTACGGTTTTTCACCATGATCCGAACCACCGTGACCGTCGAGAAACCAGTCGAAGAGGTCTTCGACTACGCCGCACAGTTCGATCGCCATCCAGAGTGGCAGGACAACTTGAAGGGTGCGACGGCAAACGGCCCCCCTGCCCTCGGAGCGACCGGCACTGCGACACGCCAGATGGGCCCGCGTCTCCAAACGTCCCAATGGCGAATGAGTGCCTATGAGCGTCCCCGAGTCCTTGGGTGGGAAATCCTAAGCGGACCAATGCGTCCTGCCGGAACAATGCGCTTTTCGGCAGAGGGCACCAGTACCCGGGTTGACTTCGAGATGGCGCTAAACCCGCGGGGCTTGATGAAGCTCATGAACCCAATCATTGACCGGCAGGGGCAGAAGATCGCCACGGGACATCTGGCCAAGTTCAAGGACATCCTGGAGCACCCCCGCTAACTACCGCCATCCGGGATGTGCCGCACTCGGATGCCCCCGCGACGGCCCATCGACAGCCGAGGCGAGCGGTAACGTTGGCCACGCGATACCAGGGTGGCCTAGGTCCCCGAGCCGCTAACCAGGCCCTGGCCGGGCGTCCGACCACCGGCCAGCAGAGCGGTCAACCCGAGCAAGGAGGCCGCTCTAACGGAGCGTTGTGATAGGTGCTCCTATGCTGATCCTCTGGTCTCAGGTCGGGCCGTGGCGGATCGGGATTTGCGGGGTTGGGAGAGGGCCCTTTCGAGGAGTTGTTCGATGCCTGCCGACGTGGCCAAGGCGAGAACGTCCACGTCGGGTGCTGTCGCGTAGTCGCCGGTGATGCCGAAAAAGAGGCGGCCGTTATAGGAGAGGATGGCCGTGCTCACACGGACTCCGTGGCTGATGGGGACGAACGGGTGGTACTCGAGCATTTCACGGCCCAGGCAATAGAGAGGAAACTGCGGTCCGGGCACGTTGGTCGTGACGGTGTTGACCGAGCGTTGCGGGAGCCGGTGTATGGCACGGACGACCATTCGGCTTAGTGGGCCCACGACCATCGGCGGGGCGAGGTTGCCGATTGCGGTGACCGCCTCACCGGCTTCGGCCATATGCGACGCCCTCAATTCGGTCATCTGCTCGTGGACGACCTCGAGTCGTTCGACTGGGTCGGCGATCTGAACCGGCAGGTTGTAGAGAAGGGCCGAGGCCCGATTGCCGGATCCGCCAGGGCCTTCGTCGTGTCGCGTCGACACCGGCACCAAAGAGCGGACAATCGCTCGGTCGGCATCCTCGCCCCGCGAAAGCAGCAGCTCCCGATAGCCGCCGCTGACCGCGGCGAGCACGACGTCGTTGATCGTGCCGGCGAACACCGCGCGAATTGCTTGGACGTCGGCGAGGCTCGCAGACGAGTGAGCCCAGGTGCGGTGGGGGCTGATGGTGCCCTCGATCGAGAGTGGTGGTGTAGCCCCAAGGTCGCCGGCAAAGCGGGCGAAGCCCCGGACGGTCCCGATGGCGGAGCGGATGGTGGCCGCCGGGTGGGCGATGGCTCGGGGAAGCCGATGTGTGATGGCGATGACATCGGTGGCGAGGCCAGCCCATGCGTCGAGCACCTTCGCCGCGCCCGAAGGTTCGGGCTCAGACTCCCATGGCTCCGGCACCGCCACCTTGGTGTCGGCATTGAGATCCAGCATCACGCGGAGCAGTTCGACACCGGCGATGCCGTCGACCATGCAGTGGTGGACTTTGGGCACGAGCGCCCAGTGGCCGCCCTCGAGACCCTCGACGAGCCACGTTTCCCATAGCGGTCGGTCGCGGTCGAGCGGCTGGGACATGATCTGTCCCATCAGGCGGCAGAAGGTAGCGTCGTCACCAGGTGCGGGCAGCGCCGTGTGTCGCAGATGGTAGGCGAGGTTGAAGTGGGGATCGTCGATCCATAGCGGTCGGCCCAGCTCCAACGGCACCGAACGCACTCGCTGGCGGTAACGTGGGATGAGGTGCAGCTTGGCGGCGATCATCCCCGCGACGTCGTCGAACGACGGGGCCGGGTCGGCGAAGAGGCACGCCGCGCCGATGTGCATGTGCGCGATCCCGTCCTCCAGGTGGAGGAACTCGGCGTCGAGCGTATCCATCCGCTCCAACGGTCTCCCCCCCGCATCGGTGCGGCAATTTTGCCACCATAGGACGCGAGGCACAGGGGGCAAAGGTCCGCGCTCGCCTTGGACCTGTTCCGCGGTGTGAGGAGGTCTCCTTGTGCCCCGGCGACCCCGCCCGACCGGGGCATCCCGAACCGATCTACGTGACCGGGAAGTGATGCCGGACCCTGGCTGCTCCCACCGACCGCGGCTGCGGAGCCAATGTGAGCGTTATCACTCCACGCCGGGTTACCCGAACGGTCCGGCCTTCCGCCGCATGAAAATCGCCCTGGCCAGGGCGTCCCACCACCGGCCTACCGGCCGGTCCGTCCCTGGCCATCCGCCATCTCCGTTGTGACATTTCGTGCAGGTGGCGACGAGGCGATATGACCGGGCTAGGGACAACCTGGACCATCCCACCTACGTCGCCGCAACGCTGATGGCAGAGCCGTCTCCCGAGGTCGCCAAGCGTCGGTGGCGTCGGCACCACCGCCGCCTCCAGGGAAGCACGCCCGTCGCCAGTTGACCTGCGGGCGGTCGATGTTTCGGGTCACGCATGACGTTCCCTGACCTCCTCCATGGTGAAGGAGGAGCCCACGAGTTCGTCATGATGCTCGATGGCGATGCCCCACTCGCGTAGTTTGGCAGCGGGACTGAAGCCGGAGGTGGCGACGGCCCCTAGCCCCCCTGCCCTGGTCCCCCCAGGCAGGGGGGCCTACACCTTCACTTTGGGTGATGGCAGAGCTACGCACCAGGCGTACCCTTCGACCTAGGACCGGACTCTGTGTGGTGGTGCCGGTCCCGGCCTCGCCGTCACGGTGGCACCTGACCGCTGCTCGATGACTGCGAGAGCCAAGTCAACGGGGGGACGCACCGGGGGCCTGCAATAAAGGCCCTCGGTTCGCGTTCTGTCGCCCTCGCAGGCCGCACCCCGACTGTCCGCTGGACCTTCGGCCCTGCCGGTGGCAGCCGCCCCGTCTCATCCTGAGAAGCACTGCGACAGACGGTCCAAGCCTGGGGGGTCATGGGATGAGGCGACGGCCGGTGGTTCTGGTGGTGGCTTTCGCCCTTGTCGTCTCCGGATGCGGCAACGCCGTGTTGACCAGTAGCGCCGGCGGCTCGGGTGCGCCCGGGGTGACATCCGACAGCATCACCGTCGGATCCATCGCCAACGTGACCGGCATCCTGTCCTCCGACTTTGCCCCCATCGTGGATGGGGTGAAGGCCTACTTCGACATGGTCAACGCCGAGGGCGGGGTGGACGGCCGCAAGGTCCTGTTGCCCGGCTCGGACCAGAAAGACGACCAGGGCTCGTCCACCACCGACCTGTCGGTCGCCCAGGAGCTTGTCGAGCAGGACCACGTCTTTGCTGTGGTCGGCGTGGGCACACCGTTCTTCGGGGGGGCCAGCTTCCTGGCCCAGAAGGGGGTGCCCACCTTCGGCTACCAGGTGTCGAATGACTGGAGCGACGGCCTCAGCCTGTTCGGTGCCTACGGCTCCTATCTCGCTTACGACACCAACGCCATGTCGGATGCCTACGTCGCCAGCCAGCTGCATGCCACCTCGGTGGGGGTGGTTGCCTACGGCGTGCCCGCCTCTGCCGGCGCCTGCCAGGCTGCGGTCAACGCCCTTCCCCGCTACGGCATCACCGTGGGCTTCCAGGATCTGGCCTTCGGTTACGGCGCCGACCCCATCCCTGACGTGCTGCAGATGAAGTCCGATCACGTGGATTTCCTGCTCAGCTGTCTCGACGTGACGGGCAACGTGGCCTTCGCTCAGGCCATGGCGCAATACGGTCTGGACGTCCATCAGTTGTGGCTGAACGGCTACGACCGCAGCACGCTGCAGCAGTACGGCTCGTTGCTCAACGGGGTCACGGTCGGCCTGCAGCACGTGCCGTTCGAGGCACCCACCGACTACCCGGGGGTGTACCCCGGCATGCAGAGCTACCTGCAGGAGATGGCCAAGTACGAGCCGTCCCAGGAGTACGACGAGGTGGCCCTCGAAGGCTGGATCAACGCCAGTCAGTTCGTCACCGGCCTTCGCTCCGTGGGCCGGGACCTCACCCAAAAGAAGCTGGTGGCCACCATCAACAGCGAGACGGCCTTTACCGCTGACGGAGTGCAGCCGCCGCTCAACTGGACCAACTCGCACAACAGCGCCGGGTCCGGGCCCTTCTGCACCGCCTACGTCGAGGCCGAGAACGGCAAATGGGTACCCGACTTCGTCAAAGACGACAGCGTGTTCAACTGCTTCGCCCTAGGGAGCGACGTCCCGGTGACGCCGGCACCGGGGACTCCCGGGTCGTAAGTAACCGGACCGGGTCGGCCTGCGGCTCGGGTTCAATGACCCGCCCCATATCAGTGCCGGTGAACATTTCCCGACCGGCTGCGGCCTGCTGACCCGGCTGGACGCCAGGATCAGGGTGACCTGTCCCCGGCATTTGCGAGCAGGCTAACCGTGGCTATCGCTGGACTGAAATTTCCCGATATCGATCGGGGTCTTGTCTCCCCTGTGGACTCATGCTCGGACACAGTAACGTTGCCAGGCACATACAACGCAATCGCAAATTACGAAGCGGGGACGGACGAATATCCGGTACTGAGTCGGGGGATTACCAACGGGCAGCGGGACTTGCTCGTTGACCATCTGGACGAGATCATCGATTCGTATGTTGAATACCGCGAATCAGCGGAAGGACCGACCGCATTTCTTGCGGCGCTAGAACATGCTCCCTGGTGTTACGCCATCTCTGGCCACTCAAAGGCTCAACTGAGTTGGTGGCGCTCGGGATCATCGCCGCAATCGCCATCGCCTGGGCGCTCGCCCTCCTTGTGCTCCGTGTCAATCGACGGGAGCACGGATCCCGATCCCCCCATCGGGAGCAGGCCCTCGGACTCATGACTGTCGGAGCAGTCGTCCTCGCCCTCCTTGCCATCGCACTCACCTTCCTCACCCCCGGCTAGGGCCCCCTCGCCACCACCGGGAGCACGAGACGACGTGACCATCGGCCCTGTATGGCTCCTCAGAGATGCCGGAGGATTGACGAGAACAAACGCATCGCGAGCGAGGTTCGAAAGAACGTGGTAGCTGAAGGCAACAAGCTGAGCACGAACCCGTTGGCACCAGAATCGTCGATTGGCTTCGGTGTCATGCATCCCCACGGGTTACACCGGGCGCTGCATCCGCTGTGGTTCACTCCCGTACACGCCGCCCTGACCCATGCCTTGGGTGCACGACCGGGAGAGCGGGTCATCGACGTAGGGGCAGGGACCGGTCTACTGTCGAGACGCTTGGCGCGCTCTGGTGCCAAGGTCATCTGTCTCGAGCCGGACGCCGAGAGCCTCACCACCGCCCGCCAGCGTCTGGCCGGCTTGGATGTCGAGTTCCTCGAGACTGCGGTGGAACGCCTTCCGCTGCCCGATGCCTCAGTCGACGCAGCGGTGGCATCTGTGACCGCGCACCACTGGACTGACCAGACGGCCGGTTTCACCGAGTTGGCTCGGGTGCTACGCCCCGACGGGCGGTTCGTGATGGCCGAGTTCAAGCCTGCCGGTCCAGTCCTGTACCGAGTGCGCAAGCTCGCCCACAGTAAGCATCTGGATTCCCCAGGCCCGGGCGACTGGGCCGAGCGGCTCCGTACCGCTGGCTTCAGTGACGTGCGGGTCTTGCGCGCCGGGTTCGCCTCCATCTTGGCCCTGTTCGTACAAGCCACCCGCTGACCCCAGGATGTGAACGAGGTAACGCTGACCGTGGGACGCCGGGTCGTGATCGTCGGAGGGGTGGTGGGCGGTATGTCGGCCGCCACGCGCCTTCGCCGTCTCGACGAGGACGCCTCAATCGTGGTGCTGGAGCGCTCAGGGCACGTGTCCTACGCCAATTGCGGCCTGCCTTACTTCGTGGGCGGCGTGATCGAGGACGAGGACGACCTGCTCTTGCAAACGCCGCAGCGGCTCTTTGAGCGGTTCCGCCTCGATGTCCGCGTCGGCACCGAAGTCGTCGCCATCGACCCGTCCGAGCACACGGTGACCGTGCGCCCCTCCGCTGGCGGTGCCGAGACGGCGCTCCCCTACGACGCGCTCGTTCTCAGCCCCGGCGCCGCACCCGTGCGACCGCCGCTGCCCGGCTTCGACCGGGTCCAAGTGCTGCGCACGGTCGAGGACGCCGAACAGCTCGCCGGCGCGGCCCATGCTTCACCGCGCGGCGCCGTGGTGATCGGCGCCGGCTTCGTCGGGCTGGAGACGGCGGAGAACCTGGCGCACCGGGGAATCGCCACCTCGGTGGTCGAGATGGCCGACCAGGTGCTTACGCCCCTCGACCCCGAGATGGCGGTGCTGGTAGCGGCCGAGCTGGTCCGCAACGGCGTGGAGGTGATCACCGGTTCGGCGGTCACCGAGATCACAGACGATGGCGTCGTGCTGACCAACGGGCGTCAGCTTGCCGGGGATCTCGTGGTTGCCGCCATCGGGGTGCGCCCCGACGTCCGCCTGGCCGAGATGGCCGGGCTGGCATTGGGCCCGTGGGGCGGCATCGCCGTCGACCCCGTGGGGCGGACCAGCGCGCCCGATATTTACGCCGTGGGCGATGCCGTGGAGAAGGCGGATTCGGTCGGAGGTGGGCCCTCGCTCATCGCCCTGGCCAACATCGCCAACCGTCAGGGGCGCCGAGTCGCCGACAGCATCTGCGGCCTGCCGGTGCGACCGGTGCTGTCGCAGGGCACGGCCATCTTGAAGGTGTTCGGGCTGACGGCCGCCCTCACCGGCTGGAACGAGAGCCGGCTGAGGGCAAGCGGTCGGGGCTACCGGGTCATCCACTCCCACCCGACGAGCCACGCCAGCTACTACCCCGGCGCGCAGCCTCTGGCGCTCAAGCTCCTCTTCGACCCCGCCGACGGCGCCATCCTGGGCGCCCAAGCTGTGGGGCGTGGTGGCGTGGACAAACGCATCGACGTGCTCGCCACCGCCATGGAGGCGGGACTGCGCGCCGATGCGCTGGCGGACCTCGAACTCGCCTATGCTCCCCCGTTCTCCTCGGCCAAAGACCCCGTCAACATGTTGGGCTACATGGCCGAAAACGTGATGTCCGGGGAATGCGATGTGGCCGAGCCAGACGAGGTCGCCGAGCTGGTGGTACACGGTTGGACGGTCCTAGACGTGCGCACCGAAGCGGAACACGACTCGGGGGCCATCCCGGGCAGTGCGAATGTGCCACTTGACTCGTTGCGCGAACAGCTGCCGACGATGGGGACAGGTCCGTTCCTCGTCTATTGCCAGGTCGGCCAGCGGGGCCACACCGCCACCATGCTCCTCCACGACCTAGGCATGGTGGCGCGCAATCTGGATGGCGGATACACAACCTGGGAGGCGGCCGAGGCGGCGGTGGCACAAGAGCCACAACGGCTGGTTGGCGCGCTCGCCGAGCCCTGAGCGGCGCCCCAGGACGCGTGCGGCTTCGTCTCGCCCTCGGGTCGACCACCATCCCCGAGGCCGGTCCCGACCCGAATGCCGAAGCCTGGCCCACCTGGCGCGGTAGCTTGCGCAGACGATGAGCATTGATCCTTACGTCATCTTGGGAAGCGCTGTGGTGGGCTTTCTCGTCGGACTCACCGGCGCGGGAGGCGGCGCCCTCATGACGCCGATGCTGATCCTGCTGTTCTCGGTAAAACCTTCGACAGCCATCTCGAGCGACCTCGTGGCAGCGGTTCTCATGCGACCTTTCGGCGCAGTCGTTCACGGACGTCAGGGGACGGTCAATCTGCATCTTGTAGGGTGGATGGTGCTCGGATCGGTGCCGACCGCATTTCTCGGGACCTTCTTCCTCCACGAATTAGGCAGTTCGAGCGCCGCCGAGAGCAATGTCGAGAGAGCACTTGGAGCGGCCCTGCTCGTGGGTGCAGGTGCAATGGCGCTGCGCTATCTCCTCAACCGACCTACAGGCCAATCTCAGGTATCCACAGTGCGAGAGCTCGTAGTTCGACCTCTACCTACCGTGCTCATCGGAGCGGTGGGCGGGCTCATCGTTGGCATGACCTCGGTTGGCTCCGGCTCGCTCATGATCGTAATGTTGCTCTTCCTCTATCCGGCACTGGGGGCCAACCAGCTGGTGGGGACCGATCTGGCCCAGGCAGTTCCCCTGACCCTGGCAGCGGCACTGGGATCGCTCGTCTTTGGTCACGTGGAGTTCAGCGTGACCACGTCGATCGTGCTCGGAAGTGTCCCTGCTGTCGTCGTCGGGTCGCTGTTCTCATCACGAGCTCCAGATCGCCTCATTCGACCCGCTATCGCTTTTGTGATCTTCGCCTCAGGTTTGAAGTATGTGGGAGTGAGCACGACCGCGCTTGGCTGGGCGCTGTGCGCCACACTCTCTGCCGGCGCCATTTGGTGGATCTCTATCGCTAAGCCGTGGCGGCAGGAAGACCAGGGCTCAGCTCCAGCGTTACCAGATGGCATCAGGGGCGATCAACGCATAGGACCGGAGTAGTACTTCGACCCTTTGAATCAGTGGTCATGGACAGCCCAGCGTAGGGATGCCAGCCCAAGCTCCGGTGCCGATACCGCCCGGCAACATCCGCCTGATAGCGCCGCGAGCCTGCTTGCCAACACTTCGGAGGGACTGTCTTGGTAACCCCTACTCGACTTCAACGTCGGCAGCCGCGTACACGCCAAGCAGATCACGTGCCGAGACAATGCCCACCAGATGGCCGTCCTGTTCGACAAGGACGTGGCGGACATACTCTTCCATCATCTGGGCAGCAACCTCAGCGACCGTGGCCGTGACATCGCACCAAATGAGGTTCGTATGGGCGACATCCATCGCCGACAGGGCATCGAAGTCCCCGCCTGCGCCCAGCGCGTGGACCACGTCGCGCTCAGAGATGATGCCCATGACCTTCGCTTTGTCGCCAACGACAACAGCACCGATATTGGCTCCAATGAGCGCTTCCACAACCTCGCT
>DATHCF010000256.1:0-3952 GCA_035319705.1 Acidimicrobiales bacterium
CGCTGTTGAGGCCGGCGTCGAGCAGCGCCCGTGCCTGCAGGGCGGCCAGGGCCGTGGGGTCGGGCCACAGTGGCGCCAGGTAGTACGGGTCGAGCTGGAGGGAGAGGATCTTTTCCAACTGACCGGGCGAAGAACGGCCGAAGCAGTACACGAGGGCGGTGTCCGTGTCACCGGCCACCAGCATGGTCCACGCCTCGTACAGCGCCCATGCGCCGTCCATCTCCACGTGGCTCTCGCGCATGGGTGGCCAGGCGCCCACGGCGTCGAGGGCACTCACGAAGCTGAAGGGGGCGCCCACGAGGTAGTCGGAGCTCCCCGAGCAGACGAAGCCGATGTCGTTCTTCGTGACGCCGACGCGGGAGAACACCTCCTCCACCACCGGCATGAGCATCTCGACCTCGTTGCGGTGGTCCTCGCGCCGGACCTGCGGCGACTGTGCGAAGGACACCACGGCGACCGGCCGCCCCCCACCCGACTGCGCGGTCACAGATACTCCTTGTAGCTGTCGTACTCGGCATCGGGCTCGCCAGTGGGACGGAAGTAGCGGACCGAGGCCATGGACGGGCCGAGCTCCTCTGGCGCCACCCACACCGCCTCCACGCGCATGCCCATGCGCACCTGGTCGGCCGGGATCTCCTGGATGAGTCCCATGAAGGCGAGGTTGGCCCCGTCCAACAGCACCTGGGCGCAGATGTAGGGGATCTCGACGGCCTGGCCCTGGAAGGGCACGTTCACCACGCAGTAGGTGGTCACCGTGCCGGTGTTGCCCAGCTCCACCTCGTCGGTGGTGGGAATGCCGTCGGTCGGGCACGAGCCGCGCGGCGGCACGTAGACCTTGCCGCAGCGCGGGCATCGCTGGCCGAGGAAGCGGCCCTCGCTGAGTCCCTTGAGAAAACGCGACTGGGCCAGGCCGGCGGTGAAGGCGTAGTCGATGTGGATGGGGGCGTCGAGCATGGTCACCTGCTCGCCCGCCCCGCCGGGGGTCGTCGCCCCGCTCACGACGCGTCCTCGGGCACGAACGACGAGATGTCGAGCAGATGTCCCCGCCGTTCGGCCTCGGGCCGGAACTCGGCCCGCACCCGCATGCCGCTCGACATGGCGCTCGGGCTCCCGGCGTCGACCACATGCAACAGAGAGGTCGACGCGCCGTCGAGGGTGACGAGCGCCCATGCGAAGGGGTGGTCGAGCGGTTGGTCGGCAGTGGGATGGGCGGCCCACGCCCAGCTGGCCACCACGCCCCCCGGGCCCACCTCCACCAGTTCGCCCACCGACCGGCCGGTGAGCGGGTCGTACTCGGTGGGGGGCACGACCACCCGGCCCTCGTCGGCCCGGGCGGCGAGGATCCGGCCCTGGCGCAGGCCGGTCAAAAAGGCGCCGATGACCGGTCCGACCGAGCGGGTGTAGGTGTAGTCCAGGACGTGGGGGGCGCGCAGGACCTCCCCAGTGGGGCTCGGATCCGACATCGGCGCTGAAACTAGAACAGATTGCAGTTCTGCTGCCAGCGTCCTGACGACCGGATCAGCCCGGGACGAGCACCTGCAGCCGGTGGCCAGCCAGCCGCTCCCGACCCCCCAGGCCGGGTACCTCGAGCAGGGCGACGACGCCGGCCAACTCAGCGCCGGCCCGGGCCACCAGCTCGACGGTGGCCAGCGCCGTACCGCCGGTCGCCACCACGTCGTCCACGACGAGGACCCGGTCGCCGGCCGACAGGGCATCGTCGTGCATCTCGAGGACCGCCTCGCCGTACTCGAGCGTGTAGCCCTGCGTGACGGTGGCGGCGGGGAGCTTGCCCACCTTGCGGACGGGGACCAGGCCGGCCCCGAGCTCGTAGGCGACCGGAGCGCCCAGGATGAACCCGCGTGCCTCGATGGCCACCACCTTGTCGAAGGGACCGGCTATCGCCGACGCCAGCCACCCCACCGCCGCGGAGAAGGCGGCCGCGTCGGCGAGCACCGGGGTGATGTCCTTGAACACGACACCCGGCGAAGGGAAGTCCGGAACCTCGCGTACCAGCGAGGTGACGAGGGCAGCGGCTCGAGCAGGATCGGACGGCTTCGAGCGCTCAGGTGACATCGGCGCGCAGGGTCGTGAACGAACCCAGAGCGGCCAGCAGCACCCCGTAGCCGATGATGACCAGCGCGCCGGCCCACCACACCAACAGGTGGACGGAGCTCGTGGCCCCGAAGGCGGCGTGCATGCGGGCGCTGGCGGCCACCGATTCGAGCGCCTGGGCGGCGTAGCCCGGCAGCCACCTGCCCACCGACGGCACCGCACTCCCCACGATGGGCTCCACCACCGCCAGCGCCACCAGCGCCACCACGATGGTGACCACCTGGTTCTTGAGCAGTGCGCCCAGGCCGACCCCGTAGGCGCCGTACAGCACGGCAGCGGCGGCCAATCCGGGCCAGACGTGACGGAACTCGGTGAGCATCGTCCCAATGTTCGCCAGCCCGCCCACGCCGGTGGCCACCGAGGCGAAGCCGTAGACGAGGCCGACGACACCGGCCACCACCGCCAGCGCCAGTCCGCCCCCCAGGGCCACGATCAGCTTGGCGGCGGCCATCCGCCCGCGACGCGGCTCCGCCAGGAAGGTGGGGGTGACCGTCTTGTGGCGGAACTCCGAGGTGATCATGATCGCCCCCAGCACCAGCGCCAGGTCCACGCACAGCCCCATCACGCTGAAGAGCAGGTCGAACCACGACGCCGTCCCCTTGGCCGGGAAGTTGATGGCGTGGCGGTGGGGCACGTAGCCCACCAGCGCGCTCAATCCGGCGATGAGCACTGCGGTCAGCCCCACGAGCAACCAGGTGGACCACACCGTGCGGAGCTTGAAGACCTCGCTACGAAGCAGTCGGCTCACGACGGCGCTTCCGGCATCGAACGCGGCCCGGACGACGACACCGCCGCCATCCCGCCGGTGGACGGGCCCCCGGAGGTCATCTGGAAGAACAGCTCCTCGAGCGACTCTCCCGACGCCGTCATCTCCAGGACGACCAGCCCCTTGTCGGCCATGAGCCGCCCGACCGCCTCCACGGTCGTAGCGGACGCCTCCACCACGTCACCCGCCTGCTGTCGGGCTTGGATGCCCGCTTGCGAGAGCGCCTGGACCAGGCGTTCGGCATCCGGGGTGCGCACCCGAACGGTGGTCGTGGCCCGCTCCCGCAGCTCGGCCAGGTTGCCGTGTCCGACCATGCGCCCGTGGTTGAGCACGATGACGTCGTCGACGGTCTGCGCGGCCTCCGCCAGCAGATGCGAGGAGATGAGGACTAGCCGACCCTGTGCGGCGAACCAGCGCAGGAAGTTGCGAATCCAGGCGATGCCCTGGGGGTCGAGGCCGTTGGCCGGCTCGTCGAGGATGAGCACCTGCGGGTCCCCGAGCAGGGCCCGGGCCAGCTCGAGGCGCTGGCGCATGCCCATCGAATAACCCCCTACCGGCCTGCGGGCGTCGGCCGAGAGACCCACGAGCTCGAGCACCTCGTCGACCCGGGCCGATCCGATGCCTGCCACCATGGCGATGGCCCGCAGGTGGTTGCGCGCCGTGCGCGCCGGGTGGAAGCCCGACGATTCGAGCACCGCCCCCACCGTCCGCTCGGGGTCGGGCAGCTCCTCGTATCTCGTGCCGTTGACGAGTGCCCTCCCCGAGCTGGGGCGGACCAGTCCGAGCAGCATCCGCAAGGTGGTCGTCTTGCCCGCCCCGTTGGGCCCGAGGAAGCCGGTGACGGTGCCGGCCTGGACGCTGAAGCTGAGGTCGTCCACGGCCACCACGTGGCCGAAGTGCTTGGTGAGGTGTTGCGCCTCGATGGTCGCCAAGGCGGATGTTCCTCAGGCGAAGGTCAGGACCTGACGGATGACCTCGCCCCGCTTCATGGCTTCGAAGGCCTCCTGGGCCTGGGAGATGTCGAGGCGTGAGGTGATCATCCCCTCGAGGTCCAGCCTGCCCGCCTGCCAGAGC
>DATHCF010000257.1:0-2851 GCA_035319705.1 Acidimicrobiales bacterium
CCAGGCGGTGGAGGTGACCATCGACATCCCCTCGGACGCGCATCTTCCGGGCGACTACGTGGAGCGCGAGGACCTGCGCCTCGAGGCCTACCGGCGACTGGCGGCGGTGGACGGCGACGCCGAGGTGGCCGACATCCGCGCGGAGTGGCTGGACCGGTTCGGGCCCCTGCCGGCCCCGGCCGAGGCGCTGCTCGCCGTGGCCTCCTTGCGGGTGCAGTGCCTGCGCACCGGGGTACGCGAGGTGGCCGTGGCCGCGCCGCGCGGGCCGGTGATCGCCGGGCGCCGGCGCACGGTGGTGGCTCGTCTGTCCCCGATCGAATTGCCGGCCTCGGCCAGGGTGCGCCTGCGCAGGCTCCATCCCGACGCCGTCTACAAGGAGGAGCCCCGGCAGCTGCAGGTCACCCTCGAGGCGGGACGGGTGGCCGAAGCGCTGACCGAGTTGCTCGAGGCGCTGGTGCCGCCGCCGGCACCCGAGTCGCCGCCGCCCTCCGCCCGGTACCCGGAGGCGCTCTCGTCGGAGGACGGGGGGGCACCGGTGGGTGCCGGCAGGCGTCGGTAGAGTGGCGAGCTTCCCGTGAGACGCTTCCCTCCGCCTCGGTGAGACGACTGCTCGTGCTGGCGGCGCTGGCCGCCGTGGGTGCCGGCAGCGCCGCCTGCGACCTGTCGCCTCCTGCCGCCTCGGTGGACGGGTCGACCGTCAGCCGGAGCCAGCTCGACTCCGAGCTGCTGTCGATCTCGCAGAGCGCCTATGCCCAGTGCGCGCTGGAGATGCAGGGGCTGAACCTGCCCTCCGGCTCAGGCGGTGCCGGCGACTTCACCGTGCCGGCCGACCTGGCCTCCTACGAGCTCTCCACGCTGGTGGTGGAACGCCTGGCCGACGAGAAGCTGGAAGGGCTCGGCCATCCGGTCACATCGGCCGATCTGACCGACGCCCGGACCGACCTCGCTTCGGAGCTCACGCCGGGTTCCTCGAGCTCGAGCCCGTGTCCCGATGGGATCTACGGCCAGCAGCTGGTGCAACGCCTTCCGGCCGGCTTCCGCGACGACGAGGTGCAGTTCCTGGCCGCCCAGGAGCAGCTGGCCGTCACGCTGGGCCGGGTGGACGTGAGCACGCCGGCGCTCCTCGCCTACTACCAGGCCCACCAGAGCCAGTTCCAGGAGCTGTGCCTGAGCGACATCGCCGTGACCAGCCAGGCGCAGGCACAGAGCATCCGCAGCGCCATCGAGTCCGGGAGCGAGAGCTTCGCCGCCGAGGCGCAGCAGAACTCGATCGACACCCAGACGGCCGCGGACGGCGGGGAGATCCCCTGTGTGGAGTCGTCGGAGGTGGTGAACAGCGTCATCCTCGACGCCGTCACCGGGCTCTCGCAGGGACAGATCAGCCAGCCGGTGTTCGAGAACACGAGCACCAGCGGAGGTACGGCCGGTGTGTGGTTCCTGTTGGAGCTCGACGGCCGCCCCGCCATTCCCTTCGCCGAGGCCGAATCCCAGATCCGCCAACAGCTGCTGGCCGCGCAGGACAGCACGGTGTCGGCCGTCTTCTCTCGCATGATCAAAGCGGCCAAGGTGCGCATCGACCCGCGCTATGGCAGCTGGACCCCGCAGAGCGGGATACAGCCACCTGAGCCGCCGCCCGCCGACGATCTGCTCTCGCGCACGGCCGACCAGCCCGGCGGGTCCTCTTCCGGTGGGCTCTCCGGCTGACGGCGATCTTCCCCGGCTCCTCGTCGTCGGCCTCGGGCCCGCAGGAGCCCAGTGGCTTCCGGCGCAGTGCCGCGAGGTGCTCGGCGGGGCCTGGCGTGTCTACGTGCGCACCGCCCGGCACCCGGCGGTGGAGAGCCTGACGGTGCCTTTTCAGTCCTTTGACGAGCTCTACGAGTCAGCCTCCGACTACGAGTCGCTGTACGCGGAGATGGTGGCCGTGCTCCTGCGAGCCGCGGCCGAGGCGCATCGGGCAGGCGGGTACGTGGCCTACGCCGTGCCCGGCTCTCCGCTGGTGGCCGAGCGTTCGGTGGCGCTTCTGCGCCAGGAGCCCGGCCTCGAGGTGGAGGTGGTGGTGGCGCCGTCGTTTCTCGACCTGGCCTTCGACCGGCTCGGGATCGATCCCATGGCCGCCGGGGTGCGCCTGGTCGACGCCTTGGACTTCGCCGTAGCCGCTGCCGGCGAGCGCGGTCCGCTTCTGGTCGGCCACTGCCACAGCCGCTCGGTGCTGTCGTCGGTGAAGCTGGCCGTCGAGGCGCCAGGGGAGCTCGAGGTGACGGTCCTGCACCACCTGGGCCTGGCCGACGAACAGGTGCGCACGGTGCGCTGGGAGGAGCTCGACCGGGTGGTCGAGCCCGACCACCTCACCTCGTTGTGGATCCCCGAGCTGGCCGCTCCGGTGGCGGCAGAGCTGGTCCGGTTGGAGGAGCTCGTGCGCACCTTGCGCCTCCGATGCCCATGGGACCGGCGCCAGACCCATGGATCGCTGGCCCGCCACCTGCTGGAGGAGGCCTACGAGACGCTCGATGCCATCGAGTCGGTCGAGCGCGCCGGGACGGACGCCCCGGCGTCCTCGGTGGCGCATCTCGAGGAGGAGCTCGGCGACCTGCTTTTCCAAGTGGTCTTCCACGCCGTGCTCGGCGCCGAGGAGGGAAGTTTCACACTGGCGGACGTGGCTCGCCAGGTCCACGACAAGCTGGTGGCCCGCCACCCACACGTCTTCGCCGGTGCCGTGGCCGAGACCCCCGAGGAAGTGGCCGAGCGCTGGGAACAGCTCAAGAAGGCCGAGAAGGGACGCTCGAGCATCACCGAGGGGATCCCCGCCACCCTGCCCGCCCTGGCACTGGCGGCCAAGCTGCAGCGCAAGGCC
>DATHCF010000258.1:0-3964 GCA_035319705.1 Acidimicrobiales bacterium
ACCGTGGGCCGTTCGTAGACGCCGCGCAGGGCGCCCGCACCCACCGCCAGGTAGTAACGGACCAGGTCGAGCTTGGTCTCGCCACGGGCGGAGAAGAAGACCTTGGTCGGGTTGGAGACCGTCACCGTCCGCCCGTCGACCTCCAAGGGGACCGGAGGAACCCGCGGGGCCATGTCAGCGATGTTTCCACAGGGCGTGCCCGCGGCAGGTCACCCGCTACCTTCTCCTCCGTGGAGCCGGTGGAGGCCCTGAAGCGCATTGCCCTCCTGTTGGAAAGCGATCGCGCCCCGAGCTACAAGGTCCGCGCCTTTCGCCGAGCCGCCGCCGGAGTCGCCGAAGTCGGGCACGAGCGCCTGACGGAGCTGGCCGCCGCCGGCCGGCTCACCGACATCCCCGGGGTGGGTGACACCACCGCCAAGGTGGTGACCCAGGCCCTCCAGGGAACCGAGCCCTCGTACCTGCGCCACCTCGAAGCAGAGGCACCCGCC
This sequence comes from Acidimicrobiales bacterium, assembly GCA_035319705.1. Taxonomy (GTDB): domain Bacteria; phylum Actinomycetota; class Acidimicrobiia; order Acidimicrobiales; family UBA8190; genus UBA8190. The sequence goes on from DATHCF010000258.1 coordinate 489, forward strand.
GAGGTGGCGCCCGAGGTGGCCGCCCTGCGAGCCCGCCTCAGAGGTGACTGCCACAGCCACTCCGACTGGTCGGACGGCGGCAGCCCCATCCTCGAGATGGCCGAGGCGGCACGCCATCTGGGGCACGAATACCTCGCCCTCACCGACCACAGCCCCCGCCTGACCGTGGCGCACGGGCTCGATCCCACCCGCCTCCGCCGACAGCTCGACGAGCTCGCCACCCTGAACGAGCAGCTGGCCCCGTTCCGGATCCTGACGGGCATCGAGGTGGACATCTTGGAGGACGGGACGCTCGACCAGGAGGAAGAGCTGCTGGCCCGTCTCGACGTGGTGGTGGCCAGCGTGCACTCCAAGCTCCGCATGGAGCGCCCCGAGATGACCCGCCGCATGATCCGGGCCATCGAGAATCCGCACACCGACATCCTCGGCCACTGCACCGGGCGCATCCTGGTCGGCCGCGGGCGCCCGCAGTCGCAATTCGATGCGGAGAAGGTGTTCGAGGCGTGCTTCCGGACGGGAACCGCCGTCGAGATCAATTCACGACCCGAGCGACGCGACCCGCCCGAAGAGCTGCTGCGAACCGCCGCTGCCGCCGGCTGCTACGTGAGCATCGACACCGATGCGCATGCCCCCGGCCAGCTCGAGTGGCAGGTGCTCGGGTGCGAGCAAGCCCTCGAAGCCGACGTTCCCGAGTCGAGCATCGTCAACAGCTGGGACGCCCCGACACTTCTGCGCTGGACGGCCGGGCACGCGGCCTGACAGAACGCTCGCAGCCCTCGACCTCAGCTCAGAACTGATCGATGAGTGCCAGTGTGCGCTCGGACAGCGCCATCTCCGACAGCCCGGTGTGGCGGGAAGCGCGCCCGAGCAGTTCGTAGAGGTAGGCGCCGAGGTTGCGCAACGAGGCGCGAGGGTCGGCCAGGCGCATGGGAACCGGTTCGCTGGCCCGGTGGAGCCCGCCGGCCTCCACGAGCGCACTGCGCAGGACCAGCAGGGCGTCGTAGGCGTCGGGAAGGTCCACGGCGGCCCGCGCGATCCAGGCGCTCAAGCCGAGAGGGACGGCCAGATCATCTTCGCTATGACGCCGAGGCTCGCCGGCCGCCCGCAGAGAGGCCATGCCACGAACGACCTCGGCCACGAACGCCCGCTCGGCCACCGCCGGATCCCGGGCTGCATCTGCCATGGGCCCCAGTGTGGCGAGGGGGTGTAACGGCCCGGCGGATGGCCCTTGGCCTGGGATTTCACTCTCGGACCGATAAGATTGCTGGGCTCTCTCCGTCGAAGGGTATGAGCCGGACCGAGACCGGAGGCAACCATGGCTCGCTCCATCTGGAACGGATCGCTCAGCTTCGGGCTGGTCAGCGTGCCCGTCGAGCTGTTCTCGGCCACCGAGGACAAGACCATCCATTTCAACCAGTTCCAGGCCGGCACCTCGGACCGGATCCGCAACCGGCGGGTGAACGAGCGCACCGGCGAGGAGGTCCCCTTCGATGAGATCGTCAAGGGCTACGACCTCGGCGGCGGCGAATACGTGATCGTCTCCCCCGACGAGCTCGAGGCCCTCGAGCCGGGGCGGACCCGCAACATCGAGATCACCGATTTCGTCGACCTCGAGGCGATCGACCCCGTCTACTACCAGAAGACGTACTACCTGGCTCCCAAGAGCGAGCAGGCGGAACGGGCGTACGCACTGCTGCGCCGGGCCATGGAGCAGTCCAAGCGCTCCGCGGTGGCGACATTGGTCATGCGGGGCAAGCAGTACCTCGTGACGGTACGGGCCGAATCGCGTGTCCTGGTGCTGCAGACCATGTACTTCGCCGACGAGGTGCGGGACCCGACCAAGGAGGTTCCCAACCTTCCTGTAGCCGACGACTTCAGCGACCGGGAGCTGAAGACGGCGAAACTGCTCATCGACTCGATGGCCACCGACTGGGAGCCCGAGCGCTACCACGACACGTACCGCCAGCGGGTCGAGGATCTGGTCGAGCGCAAGCGCGCCGGGGAGGAGGTCGTGCTCGAAACCCACCCGGCCGAGCCGACCAAGGTGGTCGACCTCATGGCCGCCCTGCAGGCCAGTGTGGACGCGGCGCGTGGCAAGGGCGGCCGGGGCTCGTCGAGCGCCGATACCGACACCGCCAAGGGCGCCCGGTCGGGCAATACGGCGCGCCGTGCCGCCAAGAGCGCCGAGCTCTCCGAGCTCAGCAAGGCCGAGCTCTACGACCGGGCGGCAGAACTGGACGTCCAGGGACGCTCGAAGATGACACGTCGCCAGCTGGAGCAGGCGGTCGCCGCCGCCGGCAGTGGGGGCCGTCGGCGCAAGGCTTCATGACCCGCCGGCTCCGGCCTTCAGGCCGTACCGGGTCCGGCGCCAACCGCACCGGCGGGCGCCGCGGTCAGGCGGTAGTGCGCGAGACGCACAAGCCGGCGGACGAAACGGCGGCGGCGAAACGGCGGGCGTCCCGGACGGCGCAACCGAGGGCGTCGTTGTTGAAGTAGACGTACACGTCGTCGCCCGAGCCGAACAGCCCGGCGAGCCTGCCGGCCCAGCTGGACAGTGCCGTTCGGCCGTAACACGGGCCGACAACACTGCGGCCTTCGTGCAGACGAAGGTAGCCCCAGGAGGCGGTGCGCCACAGCGGGGTCACCGGACGCGAACGCCGGTCGGCGAGGCACATCGCCGCGTCATGACGTTCGAGGACGTTGCGGAATTCGTCGGTGAACCACGACTGGTGTCGTGCCTCCACGGCGACGCGGACGCGTTCGGGAAAGCTCCGCAACGTCCGGTCGAGGTCGTCGAAGCGCGCCGGCAGATCGGGGGGAAGTTGCACGAGAACGACGCCGAGCTTGCCGTCGAGCCCCACCGCCGCGTCCATCAGGCGACGCACCGGCTCCTCGGGATCGCGCAGCCGCTTCACGTGGGTCAGATAGCGACTGGCCTTGACGGTCAGCACGAAGTCGTCGGGCGTCCGCTGCGCCCAGGACGTGAAGGTGGGGGGAGCCGGAAGCCGGTAGAACGTGTTGTTCACCTCCACCGTGCGAAAGGACCGCGCGTAGTACTCGAGCCAACGGCTCTGTGGGAGGTCCTCGGGATAGAAGCGCCCTCGCCAGGAGTCGTACTGCCAGCCAGACGTCCCGATGAGTACGGTCAGCTCACGACCTCCCGTCACCTCGATCGACCCAGGAGAAAGCAGGCGAGGGCGTCCGGCCGACCATCGCCGTCGTCATCGGTCCTCGTCCGGTGCCATAGTTAGCCGATCGCCGAGCACGAGGAAGGTCTCTCTGGTATCGCTGGTGAGGGGCTCGCCCACAACTCCTGCACAAGGGGCAGCGGCCTGGCGGGACCATCCGCCGATAGCGGCGCGGCACGACGGAGAATGGGTGTGGCTCTCCCCCGAGAGCAGGGTGGCCCGTACACACCCACCGGTCAGGTGCAGGAGGCAGACTCGAGTGTCCCTTGCTCGCTCGGCTCATGGGCG
>DATHCF010000259.1:0-15939 GCA_035319705.1 Acidimicrobiales bacterium
AGGCTGCCTGAATCCGGCCCCTCCCCCAGGGCCGGGTCAGGCGGCCGGGCGGCGACGGGTACGAACTGGGCCTGTTTACGTTTTCTTTACACCGGGCGGCGTGGCGTTCACGGCCTGTTCACGCCCGACGAACCCACACTGGCGGCATGGCCGACTTTCTCGCCGTGCTCGGGCTCCTCGCCTTCGTGGTGGTGATGCTCGGTTTGATCGCCGGGCTGGACCGCGTATGACCTGGGTCCAGGGTGTCCTCCTCGGCGTCTCCATCATCGTCTTCATCTACCTGGGAGTGGCTCTCTTCAAGCCCGAGTGGTTCTGATGGGCTTCTTCTGGACCCTGCTGGTCCTGGCCGTGGCGCTGGGGATCACCTGGCGGTACCTGGGCTCGTACATGGCGGCGGTGTTCGAGGGCCGGGTCACGTTCATGTCGTGGGCCGAGCGTCCCTTCTACCGGCTGCTTCGCACCGGCCCCGAGCAGGAGCAGTCGTGGAAGCGCTATGCCGGCTCGCTCGTCGTCTTCTCCGGCCTCTTCGCCGGTGTCGGCTACCTGCTTCTGCGCATACAGGGGTCGCTGCCGCTCAACCCGCAGCACTTCGGCGCCGTGTCGCCGGCGCTCAGCTTCAACACCGCCGTCTCCTTCCTCACCAACACCAACTGGCAGAACTACGGCGGCGAGACCACCATGTCGTACTTCTCCCAGATCGGCGTGCTCACGGTGGAGCAGTTCGTGAGCGCGGCGGTCGGCATCGCCGCCGCCATCGCCATGGTGCGGGGATTCTCCCGGCGCAACTCGCCCACCATCGGCAACTTCTGGGTCGACATCACCCGCTGCATGCTCTACATCCTGCTTCCCATCGCCTTCGTCGCCGGCATCATCGTCGTCGGCCAGGGAGCGGTGCAGACCCTGGCCGGAACGGTGACGGTCCACGACCCGCTGAACGGGGTCAGCCAGACCATCGCCCGGGGTCCTGCCGGCTTCATGGGCCCGATCATGCAGCTGGGGACCAACGGGGGCGGATTCTTCGACCAGAACCTGGCCCACCCGTTCGAGAACCCGACCGGGCTCACCAACCTGCTGTACATCTGGTGCACACTGTCGATCCCCTTCTCCCTCACCTACACCTTCGGCAAGATGGTGGGGAGCATCCGCCACGGAGCCGCCCTGCTCGGTGCCATGGTGCTCATCTTCGGAGTCTGGGTCGGCTTCACCAGCTACTCCGAGCACACCAACAACCCGGCGGTCCTGGCCGCCGGCGTGCACTCCACCGTGGGCAACACCGAGGGCAAGGAGGTTCGCTTCGGCGACGAGACCAGCGCCCTGTTCAACGTGTCGATGACCCAGACCTCCGACGGCGCCGTCGACAGCATGACGGACTCGTACAACCCCATGGGCGGGTTCGGGCCGCTGACCGGCATGATGCTGGGTGAGGTCACGCCGGGGGGGACGGGCAGCGGGCTCTACACCATCCTCATCTACGCCATCATCGCCGTGTTCATCGGTGGGCTCATGATCGGGCGAACACCGGAGTACCTGGGGAAGAAGATCCAGGCCAAGGAGGTGAAGCTGGCCGGCCTCGGTGCGCTGGTGATGCCCATCATCGTCCTGGTGCTCACTGCCGTCGCCGTCTCCATCCATGCCGGGAGGGCCGGCCCGCTCAACGTGAGTGTGACCGGGCATCCCACCCCGCATTCGTTCAGCGAGATCCTCTATGCCTTTACCTCCATGGCCAACAACAACGGCTCGGCCATGGCCGGGATTTCGGGCAACACCGCCTTCTACAACGTGGTCGGCGTCGTCGACATGCTGATCGGCCGGTTCGGGGTGATGATCCCGGCCCTGGCGCTCGGTGGTGCGCTGGCCGCCAAGAACGTCGTCCCGGCGTCGTTGGGGACCTTCCGTACCGACAACGTCATGTTCATCGGCCTGACCGTCGGCGTCATCCTGATCATCGGCGGCCTCACCTTCTTCCCCGCCGTGTCCCTCGGCCCGATCGTCGAACAGCTCAGCCACGGGAAGTTCTTCTGATGACGACGCTCGCCGCCGCCCCGGCGCCGCAACCGAGTGCCCAGCCCCACGGGGTGGCCGAGGCCCGCAGTCTCTTCGACCCGCGCATCATGCGCCGGGCACTGCTGGATTCCTTCAAGAAGCTCGACCCGAGGGTCCAGGTCAAGAACCCGGTCATGTTCGTGGTGCTGGTCGGCACGGTGGTCACCTTCATCGACTCGATCGCACACCCGGGCAAGTTCGACTGGTCCATCACCATCTGGCTGTTTCTGACCGTGATCTTCGCCAACTTCGCCGAGGCCATGGCCGAAGGGCGGGGCAAGGCGCAGGCCGACACCTTGCGGCGCATGCGATCGGAGACCGAGGCGCGCCGCCTGCGTCCCGACGGCACCGAGGAGCGGGTGCCGGCCTCGTCGCTGACCAGGGGCGACCGTGTGGTGTGCGAGGCCGGCGATCTCATCCCGTCCGACGGGGAGATCACCGAGGGCATCGCCTCCGTCGACGAATCCGCCATCACCGGCGAGTCGGCCCCGGTCATCCGCGAATCGGGTGGTGACCGCTCGGCCGTGACCGGCGGGACCAAGGTGCTCTCCGACCGGATCGTGGTGCGGATCACCGCCGAGCGGGGCCACACCTTCCTCGACCGCATGATCACGTTGGTGGAGGGGGCCAACCGGCAGAAGACGCCGAACGAGATCGCCCTCACCATCCTGCTGGCCGTCCTCACCATCGTGTTCATCCCGGTGGTGGTGACCCTCCAGCCCTTCGGCCACTACTCGGGCGCCACCGTCTCCATCGTCATCCTGGTGTCGCTGCTCGTCTGCCTCATCCCCACCACCATCGGCGCGCTGCTGTCGGCCATCGGCATCGCCGGCATGGACCGCCTGGTCCAGCGCAACGTCCTGGCCATGAGCGGCCGGGCCGTCGAGGCGGCCGGGGACGTCCAGACCCTGCTGCTCGACAAGACCGGCACCATCACCCTCGGCAACCGCATGGCCTCGTCGTTCATCCCTGCCGGCGGGGTCAGCGAGGAGGAGTTGGCCGACGCCGCCCAGCTGGCCTCACTGGCCGACGAGACCCCCGAGGGCCGCTCCATCGTGGTGCTGGCCAAGCAGCGCTTCGCCATCCGCGAACGTGAGCTCGGTGAGCAGCACAGCTTCGTGCCCTTCTCGGCCACCACCCGGATGTCGGGGCTCGACCTCGACGGCCGTCACATCCGCAAGGGCGCGGCCGACTCGGTCCGGCGCTGGGTGGAGGAACAGGGCGGCACCTCGCCGGCCGGCCTGGACGAGATCGTGGAACGCATCTCGCGGTCGGGCTCCACGCCGCTGGTGGTGGCCGACGGCCCACGGGTCCTCGGTGTCATCGAACTCAAGGACGTGGTGAAGACCGGCATCCGCGAGAAGTTCGACGAGATGCGGCAGATGGGCATCCGCACGGTGATGATCACCGGTGACAACCCCCTCACCGCCGCCGCCATCGCCCAGGAGGCAGGCGTCGACGACTACCTGGCCGAGGCCACCCCCGAGGCCAAGATGGACCTCATCCGCTCCGAGCAGGAGGGCGGCAAGCTCGTGGCCATGACCGGCGACGGCACCAACGACGCCCCCGCCCTGGCCCAGGCGGACGTGGGCGTGGCCATGAACACGGGGACGACGGCGGCCAAGGAGGCCGGCAACATGGTCGACCTCGACTCCAACCCGACCAAGCTCATCGACGTGGTGGAGATCGGCAAGCAATTGCTCATCACGCGGGGATCCCTCACCACCTTCTCCATCGCCAACGACGTGGCCAAGTACTTCGCCATCATCCCCGCCTTGTTCGCCGCCACCTATCGGCAGCTCGAGACCCTCAACATCATGAAGCTCCACAGCCCCGACAGCGCCGTGCTGTCGGCGGTGATCTTCAACGCCCTGGTCATCGTGGCCCTCATCCCATTGGCTCTGCGTGGCGTTCGGTTCCGGCCCGCCTCCTCGGCCGCCATCCTGCGGCGCAACGTGTGGATCTACGGGATCGGCGGGATCATCGTGCCCTTCATCTTCATCAAGCTCATCGACCTGATCCTGGTGGCCATCCATGCCTATTGATCGAGGGCCTGCTGATCGAGGCTCGCACCGATGATCGTCAACATCCGCCGCTCCCTGGTGGCCATCGTGGTGTTCACCGCCTTCTTCGGCTTCGTCTACGCCTTCGTGGGCACCGGCGTCGCCCAGCTGTTCTTCAAGAACCAGGCCGACGGCTCCATCACCGCCGACGGCTCCACCCTCATCGGCCAGAACTGGTCCACCGCGACCACCTTCCAGGGTGTGAAGGCGTACTGGCCCAGCACGAAGTGGTTCAACGGCCGCCCCGACGACGTCGGTCCCTACAGCGCCGAGCCCGACGCCAAGCCCCCGGTGTCGGGCGGCGACAACCCGCTCGAGGCCGGCGGTGCGCTCGGCCAGGTGAGCGGGGAGTCGGCCGCCACCAACCTGGGCCCGCGCTCGAAGGTCTTGTTGACCGACACCGAGGAGCTGGTGGCCTGGTGGCACGGTCAGGGGATCGACCCCACCCCCGACCTGGTGACTACGTCGGGAAGCGGTCTGGACCCCGACATCTCCGAGGCCGACGCCCTGGTGCAGGTGCCCATGATCTCCCGGGCCACCGGCATCGCCGCCTCCAGTCTGCGGGCGCTCGTGGCCAGCGAGACCCAGGGCCCCGAGCTCGGGTTCATGGGCACGAGCTACATCGACGTCCTGCAGCTCAACGAGGCGCTGGCCCGCCTCGAGTGAGACCGGCCGGCCGGCCGGTGGGCTCGCCGGCTCCGGCCCGTGCCTCAGGCCGTTGCCGTCACGCTGAGGCGGTAGCCCACCCCGGGCACGGTGCGCAGGGCCACGCCGCCGCCGTCGCCGAGCTTCCGACGCAGCCGGTAGGCGTAGACGCGCAGATATTCGATCTCGGTGCCGTAACGCGGCCCCCACACCCCCTGCAGGATCATCCGGTGGGTGCACACCTTGTCCGCATGGCGGGCCAGAAAGGCGAGCAGGGCGAATTCCCGCGCCGTGAGCTCGAGGCGGTGCCCGTCCACGGTGGCCTCGCAGTGGACCAGGTCCAGGTGCAGGGGCCCCAGCTCGAGCTCCTTGACGTCGGCGTCGTCGGCGGGCGGGCGGTGCCGCAGTGCCACGCGCAGGCGGGCGTCGAGCTCGCCCATGGAGAACGGTTTGGTCATGTAGTCGTCGGCCCCGCCGTCGAGCGCGGCGATCTTGCGGTCCTCGGTGCCGTCGGCCGACAGCACCACCACGGGCACGTCGCTCCACTGCCGGATGCGCCGGCACACCTCCATGCCGTCGAGGTCCGGAAGTCCGAGGTCGAGCACCACCACGTCCGGTGCGACCAGTGCCACCTCCGACAGCCCCCGCTCGCCGGTGGCGGCGGTGGTCACCTGGTGGCCGAGCGCCTTCAAGCCGATCCCGATGGCCCGCAGCAGCGCCGGGTCGTCGTCCACGGCCAGGACGACGGCCATCAGCTGCCCCCGGCCGGATCGGCGGCGGCGGGGAGGCTGAAGCAGAAACGGGTCCCGCCGCCTTCCACCTCCTCCGCCCAGATGCGCTGGCCGTGGGCCTCCACGAAGGCCTTGGCGATCGACAACCCCACGCCGGTGCCATGGCCGGGGCCGCCGCCGCGGAACGGTTCGAACATCTGCTCCGGGCTCGTGCCCAGCCCCGGCCCGTGGTCGGCCACCGAGACCATCACCACCTCGTCGTGCAGCGGGCAGGCGGTGATCTCCACCGGGGTCCCCGGCGGCGAGTGGCGCGCCGCGTTCTCGAGCAGATTGGCCAGCACCTGGCCCACGAGGACGTGATCGGCCAGCACCGGGGGCAGCTCCCCGGGCACGTCGACGGTCAGTGGGTGGCCGGCCAGCACGGCGTCGAGGGGGCCGAGGGTGTCGGTCACCACGTCGGCGAGCGACAGCGGCTGCGGCATGACGCGCAACGCTCCCGCCTGGACCCGGGTCATGTCGAGCAGGTTCCGCACCAGCCGCTCGAGCCGGTCGGCTTCGGTGTCGATGCTCTCGAGCAGCTCCTTGCGCTCGGCGGGCTCGAGCGCGGCCTCGGCCTGGCGCAAGGTGGAGGCGGAGACCTTGATGGTGGCGAGCGGCGTGCGCAGGTCGTGGGAGACCGCTCCCATGAGCGCCTTCTGGAGCCGTTCGGTCTCCTCGAGGATCTCGGTACGCACGGCCTGTTCGCGCAGCCGTGCCCGCTCCAGGCTCAGCGCCGCGTGGTTGGCGAAGGCGCGCAGCAGCTCGCCGTCCTCTTCCCCGAGCGCCGGGCCGTCGAGGCCGAGCAGTCCCACGGGCGCTCCGGTGGCGGCCAGGACGAGCGACCGCAGCCCGCGGGCGGCGATGTCCAGCCGTATCGGCACCCCGGCGCGCGGCACCAGGGCGGCCAGCGCCGTCGGCGACCACTGCGCACCGGCGGCGGCCACCGGCTCGAGCTGGCCGCCGCGGTCGAGCAGCATCACCACCGACGTCATGCCGAAGGCGTCGTGGACCGTGCTCACCACCCGTTGCAGCAGGTCGGTCTCGCCGAGCTCGCCCACCAGGAGCTCAGACAGCTCGAAGAGGCGCCGCACCCGCTCGTCGTTGCGCCGGGCCTCGGCACTGGCCACGCCCAGGTCGGCCACCACCCTGGCCACGAGCACCATGACCACGGCGTAGACCGCCGCCGCCAGCCACACCCGCCAGGACCCCACCACCAGGGTGCCGTAGGGCGGCACGAAGAACAGGTCGTAGGCGATGAAGGCGGCCGCCACCGAGCACGCCCCGGCCACCCGCCCGCCGAGCGCCGTGCCCAGGACCACGGGGACCACCAGCACCAGCGCGCTCGTGGTGGTCCCGAGCTCGGAGCGCAGCGGCACCATGGCGGCGGTCAGTGCGGCCGTGGTGAGGACGGCGAGCACCGCACCACCCGGCAAACGGCGCCCCGACAACGACATGTCCACCTCGCCGCCCGCACGCCGAGGGCCCCGTGGGACGGCGCGCCGGTGGCCCGGGACGAAGCCTATCGGCGGCGGGGGTTGCGGCCTCCTCCGACCAGGCACAATGGGCCGGATGACATCCGGCGACCATCCGGTGGGCGACGGCGGGGACAGGATCCCCGTGGACGCCCTCGACAAGGAGCTGGCCTCCGACGCGGTGGGGCCGGCGGGCCGGTTCCGCATCTACATGGGGGCGGCGGCCGGGGTGGGCAAGACCTTCGCCATGCTGGACGAAGGCTGGCGCCGCCACCGCCGCGGCACCGACGTGGTCATCGGCTTCGTGGAGACGCACGGCCGGCCGCGGACCGCCGAGCTGGTCCGGGACCTGGAGGTCGTGCCGCGCAAGGTGGTGCAGTACCGCGGGTCGAGCTTCGAGGAGATGGACGTTCCCGCCGTGCTGGCCCGGCGCCCGGAGCTGGCCCTGGTGGACGAGCTGGCCCACACCAACGTCCCGGGGTCCGGCCCCCACGAGAAGCGGTGGCAGGACGTGCTCGAGCTGCTGGACAACGGCGTCGCCGTCATCACCACCGTCAACGTGCAGCATCTCGAGAGCATCGCCGACGCCGTGGAGCACATGACCGGCGCCCGCGTGCGCGAGCGCGTCCCCGACTGGGTGGTGCGCAAGGCCGACCAGATCGAGCTCATCGACTCCTCGCCCGAGCAGCTCCGGCGCCGGCTGGTGCACGGCAACATCTACCCGCCGGACAAGGTCCCCGACGCCCTTCGGCACTTCTTCCGCACCGAGAACCTGGTGGCCCTGCGCGAGCTGGCGCTGCGCTTCGTGGCCGACGAGACCGAGGAGGAGCTGCTCGACTACCTGCGGGGCCGCGCCACCGGTGCGGTGTGGGACACCCGCGAGCGGATCATGGTGGCGGTCACGGGCGCGCCGGGTACCGACAACGTCATCCGCCGCGCCGCCCGCATCGCCACGCGCACCAAGGGCGATTTCCTGGCCGTGCACGTGATCAGTGCCGATCAATCCGACACCAGGCCCGTCGACGAGCTCAAGAAGCTGGCGGACGACCTGGGCGCCGGCTGGTACGAGCTCAACCGTGACGACCCGGCACGCGCGCTGGTCGACTTCGCCGAGGAGCACCAGGTCACCCAGATCGTGCTCGGGGCGAGCCGCCGCAGCCGGTGGCAGGAGCTGACCCGCGGTTCGGTGGTGAACCGGGTGCTTCGCTTCGCCGGCGACTCCGACGTCGACGTGCACGTGATCGCCCGCCGCAGCGACGCCCACGTGGAGCCCGAGCCGCTCGAGAGCCAGACCTAAGGCCCGGTTCTCCTGCTCACCGGCCGAGCGGCACCCGCCATTCGATGCGGGTGCCCTTGCCGGCGCGCCCGGTGCCCACGGTCATGGTCCCCCGTCGTCCTTCGGCGCGTGCCGTGAGGTTGGCCAGGCCGCTCGAGCGCGTCCGGCCCTCCGCCCCCTTGCCGTCGTCCAGCACCTCGATCACCAGTTCCTGTCCGCTGACGCGCACGCCGACCTGCACAGAGCTGGCGCCGGCGTGACGGGCGGTGTTCGACAGCGCCTCGCGCACCACGGCCAGTACGTCGGGGACCATCTCCTCGGGCAGCTGGGTGTCGATGGGCCCCTCGAACTGCAGCCGGGGCTGGTAGCCGAGCGCCGGCGCCGCCAAGCTCGCCACGTCCAAGATGCGCGACCGGGCGCTCGTCTCCACATGCTCGGTGGCCCGCAGCTCCAACGAGAAGATGGTGCTGCGGACGTCGCGGATGGTGGCGTCGAGCTCCTCCACCGCCTCCTCGATCCGTCCCAGCACGGTGGTGTCGCTGACGGAGTTGGCGGCCGCCTGCAGCGCCATGCCCACGGCGAAGATGCGCTGGATCACGTGGTCGTGCAGGTCGCGGGCGATGCGCTCGCGGTCGGCCACCAGGGCGAACTGGGCGTGCTCCGACTGGGCGCGGGCCAGCTCCATGCCGAGCCCGGACTGCTGGGCGAAGCTCTCCACCAGGCGGACGTCTTCGTCGTCGAAGCGGTCCCGGCCGGGCAGGCGGGTGACCATGAGCACGCCGGCCACCCCCGTCGAGTTGACCATCGGCGCCATGACGGCCGGCCCGATCTCCGCCTCCGCCGGGCCCCGGGACGGCGACGGCGAGTCCTTGGACAGGTCGGCGGTGGTCACCGTCTGCCCCTGGTGGAAGCTCCGGCCGGCGAGCGAGCCGTCCGTGGGCACCTCGTCGCCGAGGCCGATGAGCGATCTCCCCGTGACCGCGGCCACCAGAAGGAGGTCGTCCGCTTCTTCGGAGGGCAGCAGCACGAGCGCCCCGTCGGCGTCGAGCAGTTCCGTCACCCGCCGGGCCACGAGCGCCAGCCACTCGTCGAGGTCGGCGCCGGCGAACAGCGCCAGGCGGACCTCGGACATGGCGGTCAGCCATCGCTCGCGCCGCTGGCTCTCGGCCAGCAGGTTCCGCAGCTCGATCTCGACGCGCTTGCGCTCGGTGATGTCACGGACCACGGCCGAGAACCCGACCGGGTTGCCCGACCCGTCGGTGGCCAGTGACATCGACTCGGCCACGTCCACCTCGGTGCCGTCGGCCCGTACCCGGCGCGTGTCGAGGGTCGGCACCCGCAGGCCGCCGCGCAGGCGCGCCATGCGCTCCTCCACCTGCGTGCGCAGCTCGGGCGGCACGATCCGCCAGAACGAACGGCCCAGCATCTCCTCTCCGGCGTGACCGAACAGCCGCCGGGCGCCGGGGTTCCAGCTCAGAAGCGTGGCGTTCAAGTCCATCGACACCATGGCGTCGTCCGAGGAGGCCACGATGGTGGCCAGCCGTGCCTCGGCCTCCCAGTCGGCTCGCTGCAACGTCACGTCCCGGATGGCGGCCAACGTCACCTGTTGGCCGCCCACGTTCAGCGGGGTGAGGCTGATGTCCACCGGGAACTCGCTCCCGTCGCGCCGGACGGCCCACAGCTCGAGGCCGGCCCCCATGGGCCGCTGGCCCGGCTTCTCGGCGTAGTCGTGGCGGTGTGTCACGTGGCGGGTGCGCGCCCGCGGCGGGATGAGCGCCTCGACCTGCACGCCGGAGAGACCGCCCGCCGGGTAGTGGAAGCACCGTTCGGCCATGGGATTGGCGGCCACGATGCTGCCGGCGGGGTCGACGAGGATCGCCGCGTCGGGGATCAGGCGCAGGGCGGACTCGACCAGCTCGGCGGACGCCCGGGCCAGATCGGACCCCTCACCGGTGGTGGTCACCGCGCCATCCGCTGTCGCACCGGCCGCCAGGCTACCGCCCCGGCGCTGCGACTCGGGGCTTCGACGCAGCTCAGCGGTCAATCCCGTAGAACAGCCGCTCGACCACGCGCCTGGCCCGCCGGGTGACGCGCCGGTACTCGTCGCGCAGCTGCGTCGGAGACGTGTCGAGACTGCGTGCTAGGCGCGACAGGTCCTGTCCGCGTGCCGGCAGCGCGTCGCCGGCCGCGACGCCACCGGCCAGCGCACCCACCAGGTGCCAGCGGTTGCGGGCGTGCTCGCAGAACCGGTAGCTGGTGCGAAGCGCTGCGGCGTCCGCCGGCTCGACGATGCCGGCGGCCTCCAGGGCGTCGAGCACCTGGAGGGTCGAGGTTCCGGGCAGCCGGTTCCCGAGCTGCAGCAGCTGCACCGTCCACTCCACGTCGGCCAGTGCACCAGGGCCGAGCTTCAAGTGGAACTGCGGGTCCTCGCCGGCAGGGATGCGCTCACGCTCGATGCGCGCCTTCATCCGCCGGATCTCGGCCACCTCGTCGTCCCCGAACGGCCGCTCCCACACGAATCGTCCGGCTTCGGACAGAAAGCGCTCGCCGAGCTGGCGGTCGCCCGCCACCACCCGGGCGCGGATCATGGCCTGGCGCTCCCACGTCTGCGCCCACCGCTGGAAATAGGTGCGGTAGCCGGCCACGTCGCGCGACAGCCGGCCCTTCGCCCCCTCCGGACGCAGGTCCAGGTCCAGCGTGGCCATGCGGGTGGCCGGGCTGTCGCCGTGGACGAAGGAGAGCATCGCTTCGCCGAGGGCCTCGCCGGCCGCCGGCACCGGGCCGTCGTGGACGAACATCACATCGAGGTCGCTGGCGTAGGAGAGTTCCCCGCCGCCCAGCCTCCCCAGTCCGATCACGCAGAATCCCAGCGGTTCGGCCCGGCGCCGTCGCACGTCAGCCAGTGCCGCCTCGAGCAGTGTCTCGGCGGTGGCGCTCAGATGGGCGCCGACGGCGGAGACGTCGAGGATGCCGAGCAGGTCCGCGGCGGCGATGCGCACGAACTGGTCCTGGCGGAGCCGCACTAGCTGGGCCCGGCGGCTCTCGTCGTCGCTCTCCCGTCCCAGGCGCAGCTGCGCCTCTGTCAGGACCTCGTGACCGGCGGCCGGCTGCATGGCGGCGTCGTCGTCGAGGGAGCTGATCAGCTCCGGGTTGCGCGCCATGGCTTCGGACAGCGCCCTGCTCGAGCCGAGCAGCAGGCACAGCCGCCGGGCTGCCTCGGGCGACTCCCGGAAGGTGTTCAGCACGAGCGACCGCTGGTGCGGATGGGTGACGAGCGTGCGCAGCCCGAGCAGGCCCAGGTCCGGGTCCGGGGTGAGCGAGAGCCAGTCGAGCAGCAGCGGCAGCAGCTGGGCCATGAGCCGCGACGTGCGGGTGAGCCCGCTGCTCAACTCCTCCACGGCGGCGGCCGTGCGCCGGGCGTCGGCGAAGCCGAAGGCGGCCAGACGCCGGTCGACCGACTCGGCGTCCATGGCCGGTCCGGCGCCGGAGAACGTCTCGAGCAGAGGGCGAAAGAACAGGCGCTCGTGGATGGCGCGCACCTCGGCCAGGCGCCGCCGCAGCTCGTCGTCGAAGCGCTCGGTCGCCGATCCGCGCCGGTCGTCGGCGAATCCGAGCACCCTGGCCAGCCGGTGCCGTGCCTCTGCTCCGGAAGGCACGGCATGGGTCTGCTCGTGCTCCAGCAGCTGCAGCCGGTGCTCCACCGTGCGCAGAAACCGGTAGTGGTCGGTCAGTACCTGCGCGTCCTCGGGCGACACGTACCCGGCTCCCGCCAGCTCGGCCAGGGCCCCGAGCGTCGAACGCCGGCGGATCGCCGCGTCGCTGCGCCCATGGACCAGTTGCAGGAGCTGCACGGCGAACTCGACGTCGCGGATGCCGCCGGGACCGCGCTTGAGCTCCCGGCCGGCCATTCCGCGCCGGTGCACGATCTCCTCGGTGCGCGCCTTCATGGTGCGCAGCTCCGAGAGCTCGTCGGCCGAGAAGCTGCGCCCCCACAATGCTTCGGCGGCACGCTCGGCGAATACCGCGCCCACCTGCCGGTCGCCTGCCACCGGCCTGGCCTTGAGCAGCGCCTGGAATTCCCACGCCGAGGCCCAGCGCCGCCAGTACTGGCTGTAGGAGTCGACCGAGCGGACGAGTGGCCCGGCGCGCCCCTCGGGGCGCAGGTCGGCGTCGACCCGGAAGCACGAACGCGCCAGCTCCATCACCCGGCGGGCGACGGGGGTGACGTCGGCTTCGCCGGCGACGAACAGCACGTCGACGTCGCTTGCGTAGTTGAGCTCCTCGCCGCCGAGCTTGCCCATGCCGACCACGGCCAGGCCCTCACCGTCGCCGCCCTCACCGTCGCGGCCCTCGTCGTCGCGGCTGTCGCCGTCGCCCTCGCTCAACGACACCGACGCGTGGAGAACTTCGGCGGCCAGGCCGGCCAGTGCGGCTCCGACCTGCTCGACGCCGTCGAGGCCGAGCAGGTCCCTGCCGGCGATGTACAGCTCGCCGAGGCGGGCGCTGCGCCGCAGTGCCGCGGCGTCCGACGCGTCCACCACCGGTGGGCTCCCGAGGTCGGCCAGCACCTGAAGGGACTTCTCGTCGGTGAAGAAGAGGCGCGCCAGGACATTGCTGGCTTCGGCCACCGCCACCACGGCCCGGCCCAGGGCGCTCAGCTCGGCGCCCTCCACCAGCCGCTCGAGTGTCGACGGGTCGTGGTCGACCAGGCGCCCCAGTACCGCCCCCACCGCCGCCGGCGCAGCCGAGCGTTCGACGCTGTCCTCGAGCACGCGCCGGCTGGCCATGCTCGCAGCATGCCAGCGACGGCAGCTGGCCCGGACCGCCGCCGACACCCCGTTACGCTCCTGGTGATGGGGCACCTGCGGGTGGCGCTCTGCCAGCTGAACACCGTGGTGGGCGACGTCGAGGGGAACGCCGAGCGGATTCGGCAGGGACTGGCCCGCGCCGAGGAGGAAGGCGCCGATCTGGTGGCCTTCCCGGAGCTCACCCTGACCGGGTACCCGCCCGAAGACCTGTTGCTGAAGCCCGCCTTTCTGGCCGACAACCTGGCGGCTGTGGCCGAGGTGGCGTCGGCCACCGCCACCTGTGCCGCACTGGTCGGATTCGTCGACGTGGTGGGCGTGGGCAGCCTCGCCCAGGCGGCCGCCTCTGCCGCCGGTGCGGGCGCCCAGTCACGCGAGGCAGCCGTGCGCGGCGCCCCCAGGCGGCTGCGCAATGCCGTGGCCGTCTGCGCCGGTGGTGCCGTCGTCGGCGTGTACCACAAGCGCCGGCTGCCGAACTACGGCGTGTTCGACGAAGAGCGGTGGTTCGCCCCCGGCACGGAGCCACTGGAGCTGTACGTGGTGGGCGGTGTGGCCGTCGGCGTGTCGATCTGTGAGGACCTGTGGTTCCCCGGAGGGCCGGTGGCCGAGCTGAGCGCCGGCGGTGCCCGGTTGGTGGTGAACGTGAACGCCTCGCCGTACTCGGTGGGTCGCCTCGGGGAACGTCTGGCCATTCTGCGCCGGCGGGCGGCTGAAGCGCACTGTCCCATCGCCTACGTCAACCAGGTCGGCGGCCAGGACGAGCTGGTGTTCGACGGCGGGTCGATGATCGTGGGCAGCGACGGCGCCGTTCTGGCCGCCGCCGAACAGTTCCGCGAAGCCATGTTGGTGGCCGACCTCGAGCTTGCCCCCACAGCCGCCGACGACTCGAGCCTGCCGGCGCTGGCGGTGAGCGCCGTCCGGCGGGACCGCCCGCCCCGGCCCACCGCCGCTCCGTCCGAGCCGCTGTCGGAGGAGGCCGAGGTCTACGAGGCGCTCGTGCTCGGCACCGCCGACTACCTGAGGAAGAACGGCTTCACCGACGCCGTGATCGGGCTGTCGGGCGGCATCGACTCCTCGCTCGTGGCGGCGGTGGCCACCGACGCCCTCGGCCCCGCCCACGTGCACGGCTTGTCCATGCCGTCGCGCTACTCGAGCGAGGGCTCGGTTTCAGACGCAGAGGCCTTGTGCCGGGCGCTGAAGGTCGAGCTGCGGGTGGTGCCCATAGAGGCGGCGCACCGGGCGCTGGGGGAGACCCTGTACCAGGCCCTCGGCCACCACGAGGACTCCGGCGTCACCGACGAGAACCTGCAGTCGCGCATCAGAGGCGTGCTGCTCATGGCGGTGTCGAATGCCACGGGTTGGATCGTGCTCACCACCGGCAACAAGAGCGAGCTGGCCACCGGCTACTCCACGCTGTACGGCGACTCGGCCGGGGGGTTCGCCGTGATCAAGGACGTCCCGAAGACCCTCGTCTATCGCCTGGCCCGCTACCGCAACGGCCGCGCCGGTGGTCCGGTCATCCCGCAGAGCGTGCTCACCAAGGCGCCCAGCGCGGAGCTGCGGCCCGGCCAGCGCGACGATCAGAGCCTTCCGCCCTACGAGGTGCTCGACCCCGTGCTCGAGCGCCTAGTGGCCGAGGACCGCTCCATCGCCGAGGTGGCGGCCGACGGGGTGGCGCCCGACCTCGTGGTGCGGGTGGCCGGTCTCGTCGACGCCGCGGAGTACAAGCGCCGCCAGTCACCGCCCGGCATCAGGATCTCGGCCAAGGCCTTCGGAAAGGACAGGCGCATGCCCATCACCAACCGCTACCGCGACCGCTCCTTCGACGAGCGCGAGGGCGGGGTAGGGGCGGGTGGCCGGGCTACGGCACCGGGGGCGCGCCCCGGACAGGAACACCGATGACGAGGACGCCGCTTCGGATCGAGGACACCGCCCGCCTGCTCGGCGCCTACTCGTACGTCGAGGGACGCCTCTACGAGGTGCTCGGAACCATGGCCTCCGACGAGCCGCTGGCGCGCGCCGCGCTGCTGTTCGAGGAGCTCAGCCAGCAACACGCCTGGCACGCCTCACTGTTCGCTGAACACGTCCCCGTACTCGCCGGAGCCGACCCCGGGTCCCTGCGCGCCTCGCCCGGAACGCCGGCGGAGCTCGCCCTGGAACGCTTGGCCGGCGCGGCGGACAGCGCCGCACGGCTGGCCATGTTGGCGCGCGCCGTGTTGCCGCGCCTGGTCGCCGGCTACCGCCGGCACCTCGAGCGGGCCAACCGCAGCTCGGACGCCCCGGTCATCCGGGCCCTGCGGCTGGTGGTGCGCGACGAGGTCGAAGCCGGCCTCGAGTGCGAGACGCTGCTGGAGGAGTGCCTGGCCGGCGTGGACCCGGCACGAGCGCTGGCCGAGGCGCTCTCGGTGGAGCAGCTGCTGGCCCCGGGTGGCCCCGGGTGGGTGCCGTGGCCGTCGTAGGTGGCGCCGGCGGGGGGTAGCGAGAGCAGGCCCGGCCGCCAGGGCCGGCCCGCCACGGCGTTCTTCCGGCACCCCGCGCGCCACGACGCGCTGTGTCGGCCGGAGCTCACTTTGGGCGCGCCCTCGCAGCTCGGATGGGGGACTTGACGCTCCCGGTAAAGTGATATCCACAGGTCGGTCGTACGCACGCCTCCGGCGGGAGGGCCAGCCGTGGGCCCTAGCGTGCGACGGCATCGAAGGCATCCGAAGGCATCCGAATGACGACACATCTGCGTAGCCCTCGTGGTTGGCTACCGGCTCGGCGAAGGGTTGGATGACGTTGGCAAAAGAGCGCGTCGAGCGCGACGAGGAAGACCTGGTCCGGCTGTACCTGACCGACATCGGCCAGTACCCGCTGCTCACCAAG
>DATHCF010000260.1:0-3499 GCA_035319705.1 Acidimicrobiales bacterium
GAGGAACCGGTCGCGCATGCGCACCGCCGCCTCGAAGGCGAACTCCTGGCGTTCGCGCAGCTCGGCCGCCGAGAGCTGCTGGTAGTACTCCTGCAGCGAGAGCACCCCGAAGGCCACGTGCCGTGACTCGTCCGACATGACGTACCGCAGCAGCTGCTTGAGCAGCGGTTCGGTGGTCATCTGGTGGAGGAAGCCGAAGGCGGCCAGGGCCAGGCCCTCCACCATGATCTGCATGCCGAGGTAGGTGAGGTCCCAGCGGCTGTCGGCGATGATGTCGTCGAGCAGCAGGCGCAGGTGCGAATTGATGGGGTAGTGCCCCGACAGCTTGTCGTCGAGGTACTTGGAGAACACCTCGACGTGCCGGGCTTCGTCCATGACCTGGGTTGAGGCGTAGTACTTGGCGTCGATCCACGGCACCGACTCCACGATCTTGGCCGTGCACACGAGCGCCCCCTGCTCGCCGTGCATGAACTGCGACAGCGTCCAGTTCTGGCTCTGGACCCCGAAGTCCAGCCATTCCTTGTCGCCCCACTTGGCCAGTGGCGTGTGGGAGAGGTCCATGGTCTCGTGCTGGAACCCGCCGCTGGCGATGGCGTTGGCCACCACCACCGCCTCCTGGTCCACCGGCGTGTCCCAGGGGAGGTCGGTCTGGGCGTTCCACTGCGCCTTCTTCGCCTTTTCGTACAGCTTGTCCAGCTTGGGGCGCTGGCCCTTGTCGTAGTCCCAGGTGAACACCGTGTCGTAGTCGGAGTGCACGGCGTGCAGGGCCTCGTCCCAGTCGGCGTTGTAGACGGCCATGATGGCCTCGAGGTCGTTGATGTCCGATCGCCCGATGATCTGCTCGGTCGATCGCATCTGGTCGGTCATGACGCTTCTCCCTTGACGGTGTCGAGTCCCGGCGACGGGACGGATCGAGCGGTTGGCTGTGCCGGTGGCCGTGCCGGCCCCTCACCCACCACGAGAGGATCCGGCGAGAACGAGGACAGGACGCGGATGGCGGGAAGCACGAAGCTGCGCACCAGTCGCCGCACGTGCTCGGGGTCGGTCAGGTCGACGTCGTCGGCCGGGCACCCGAGATACGACAGGGCGATCCGGGTGGTCCATTCGGCCACCCGCAGCGCCTGGTCATGGTCGAGCCACCGGCCGAGGAACGGCGCGGCGTACACCGAGACGAGGCCCAGCAGCCGGTCGTGGTGGTCGAAGGCCAGATGCGGCAGCACCACCTCGGGCTCGTGGGCGAGCAGGAACGACAGCGCCGGATGGCCGCCGATGCGCCGGGCCGCCAGGGTCATGCCGGCCACGAGGACGTCCTCGAGGTCACCCGCTTCGCCCATGGCCACGGCCAGCTCGCTGAACAGCCGCGACACCTCGGTGTCGACGACCGCCTTCATGAGCGCGTCCTTGCCTCCCGGAAAGGCCCGGTACACGGTGGCCCGGCTGCAGCCCGCCGCCCGGGCCACGTCGTCAAGGGTGGTCTTGGCCAGCCCGAAGCGGGCGATGCAGGAAAGGGTGGCGTCGACGATGCGGACGCGCTGGTTCGACAAGCCGGGCGCAGGCAGCGAAGCCGGTGCGACCGGCGCAGCAGGCTGGATCAGGGCGAGGGCACCGCTGCGCATCGATGAGACAGTATTCCCGAAAATGTCTCATCGTCAACCAACCGGAGGCAGCGGGCCCGGAGGCGGGATCAGCCGGAACGGGGATCAGCCGGAGGGGGCGACGCCGGCCAGGAGCTCGGTACGGACCAGGGCGGACAGCTGCTCGGGATCGGCCAGGTCCCAGCGCCCGGGCGAGGCGATGTAGGAGAGGATCATGCGGGCCAGGAAGTCGGCGGCCTTCCGCAGCTCCATGCCGTCGGCCACGCCGTGGCGGGCCAGGTAAGGCTCCAAAAAGGCGCCGATCATCCCGACCGTGCGGTTGGCCTCCAAGGTGAGCTGGGGCAGGAGCAGCTCCGGCTCGGTCTGCAACACACGGTTGAGCACCTCGTGCTCGAGCAGCGACCGGCGGGCGAAGGGAAGACCGCGCTCGAGGACCTCCTCCAGTGACGTGGCGTCCTGCACCTCCTCGTACAGCCGGGTGAAGAACTCGACGGTCTGCCAGTGGACGACGGCGTCGATGAGCTCGTCGCGGCCGCCGGGGAAGTAGCGGTAGACGGTGGCCCGGCTCACCTCGGCCTGCCGGGCGACGTCCTCGACGGTGGTCTTCGACAGGCCCCATCGGGCCACGCACGCGTAGCCGGCCTCCACGATCCGCTGACGCAGCCCACCCTCCATGCCGAAAACGCTAGCGGTCGGAAGCCGGTGAGAAGCAGGTAAGCAGCGGCTCAGAAGCCGAGAAGGGACTCGAGCCCAACTGTGAGCCCCGGGCGCCGTCCGATCTCCTTGACGGCCAGCAGCACCCCGGGCATGAACGAGCTGCGGTCGTAGGAGTCGTGGCGCAGCGTCAGGCTCTGCCCCCGGGCGCCGAAGATCACCTCCTGGTGGGCGAGGAGGCCCGGGATGCGGACCGAATGGATGTGCACCCCGCCGGCGCCGGTGGCGCCACGGGCGCCGGCCAGGTTGAGCTGCGTCGTCGGGTCCGGCGCCCAGGGCCCGCTGCCGGCCGAACGGCGGGCGTCGTCGACGAGCTCGGCGGTCCGCATGGCGGTGCCCGACGGGGCGTCCTGTTTGGCGTCGTGGTGCAGCTCGACGATCTCGACCCCGTCCATGTACGGCGCGGCCAGCGCGGCGAGGCGCATCATCAGCACCGCCCCGATGGCGAAGTTGGGAGCGACGAGGCAGTTGGCCCGCGACTGCTCGAAGGCGCCGCGCAGCACCGCCAGCGCCTCCTCGCCGAGACCCGACGTCCCCACCACCCCGTGGACGTCATGCGCCGCGCACCAGCGCATGTTGGACAGCGCCGAGGAGGCGACGGTGAAGTCGACGGCCACCTCCGCACCGCGGCGCTCGAGCTCCTCGAGCTCGCCCGACACCTCGCCGGGGAGATCCTCCACCCCCGCCACGGCGGACAACGGGCTCCCGGCGAAGCGGGGATCGACGGCGGCCACGAGCTCGCACCCGGGGTCCTCCCACAGCGCCCGGCACAGGGTCTGGCCCATCCGCCCCGCCGCACCGAGCACGGCCACGCGCACCATGGCGGGTCACGCTAATGGAGGGAATACCATGAGCGGCTGAAAGCGACGGGGGGTCGGGGGACGTGGACCGGGTACGGCTGGCCATTGTCGGCGTGGGCAACGTGAGCCCGCTCAACGTGCCCGGCTACCTCGAGCACCCCGGCTGCGACGTGGTGGCCCTGTGCGACGCCCGCCTCGACAAGGCCCGGGCCCGGGCGGCGGAGTGGGGCGTGCCAAAGGTGTACGGCGATCTCGAGTCGCTCCTGGCCGACGACGAGGTCGATGCGCTCGAGATCCTCACCCCCACCTACCTGCACGCCGAGCACGTGATGGCCGCGGCGCGCGCCGGCAAGCACGTCTCGTGCCAGAAGCCCATCGCCAACTCGGTGG
>DATHCF010000261.1:0-4193 GCA_035319705.1 Acidimicrobiales bacterium
TCCGCCTGGGTCAGTGCCCGGACGTCGCCCAGGATCGAGCGCAGGTGCCGTACCGCCTCGACGATGTTGCCGGTGCCCGCCTCTCCCTTGGAGCGGATCATGGCGGCGCCCTCCGACACGCGGCGCAGGGCCTCGCCGAGCGAGGTGGCCCCGCACACGAATGGCACCCGGAACGCCCACTTGTCGATGTGGTGCGCCTCGTCGGCCGGCGTCAGCACCTCGCTCTCGTCGATGTAGTCGACCTCCAGCGCCTCGAGCACCTGCGCTTCGGCGAAGTGCCCGATGCGGGCCTTGGCCATGACCGGGATGGTGACGGCCTGCTTGATGCCCTCGACGAGCGCCGGGTCGCTCATCCGCGCCACCCCGCCCTGGGCACGGATGTCGGCCGGCACGCGCTCGAGCGCCATGACGGCGACCGCCCCGGCGTCCTCGGCGATGCGCGCCTGTTCGGCGGTGACCACGTCCATGATCACCCCGCCGCGCAGCATCTCGGCCAATCCCCGCTTGACGCGTGTCGTCGCCGTGCGGTGCTCGTCCATGCACCCAGTCTACCGCCGGGGTCCGCCGCTCCTTCTGGCCCGGCTGGAGGTGTGCGCCGTCATCGTCACCACTCGTCGAGCGCGGCGATGCGCACCGCCGGCGCGTCCAGCTCTCCCACCGTCTCCTCGGTGTCCGGCACGTGGCCCGAGGCCCACCGGGCCCGGTCGGGGAGGGCCACGGTGAACAGCCAGCGCGACAGCTGGCCCGCCCGGCTCAGGGCCATGGCCGAAGCGGCGCCTGCCCCTTCCGAAGCCGATCGCATGGAGGCGAGCGCCTGGCTGAGGCCCGGTGGGTAGCGGGTGACGCCGACGGCGTGGCGGTCCGCCTCGAACTCCCGGCCCCGTCCCGCCACCCGGTGGACGGCTCGGCCGCCGCTTCCGCCGCCCACTCCCACGAGCAGCGCCAGGGCCGCACCCACGGTGGCCGGGGTCGTGTCGTGACGCTTCAGGTGGGCGAGCTCGTGGGCGAGGACGCCCTCGAGCGCCACCGGATCCAGGCTGGACAGCAGGCCCGTGGTGAGCAGGATGCGCCCGTCGTCGGGGCCACGGCCGACGGCCAGGGCGTCGGGAAGCTCGTCGTCCACCAGGTACAGCGCCGGCAGGGGCAGGCCCATGGTGGCGCACAGGCCCTCCACTTGCGTGAAGGCTCCGGGGACGTCGTCTTCCTCCACCGCCCGGGCGCGCAGCGCCCGCAGCACGACGTCCGCCGCTCCCCGCCACAGTCCCAGCGCGGCGGCGATCGACAGGACGACCCCGGCCACCACACCCACCACCAGTGCCGATGCCACGGCGCCGATCACCACCGCCACCACCAGCACCACCACCGCCGGCAGGGCCAGCACCGCCATGGCGCGGCGCCGGTTGGAGGACACCACCTGGGCCAGCGCAGCGGCGACGGGGTCCACCGGGACGGCGATCCCGGTTCGGGCCGCGGTCGAGGCCAACGGCTCCTCCGCCGCGGTGTCGGCTTCCCAGCTGTGGCGGGCACCGCCATGGCGCGGGCGCCGCGTGCCCCCACCGGCCAGGGGCCCACCGCTTGCCGGCCGTCCTCGCCGGCGGGAGCGACCCTTGTTGCCGCCTGCGGCCGACGCGCCACCGCCCGAAGTTCGTGCGCCGCCCGGCGATCGCGCCGCCGGTGACGCCGACGATGCCGAGGACGCGGATGCAGCGGCGGAGGTCTTCTCGCCGGCGCCCTTGCCCTGCGAGGCGGCGCGGCGGCGCCGGCGACGGCGGGCCGCCGACGACCGGCTGCTGCTGCTCGAGCTGCCCCCGCCCCCGGCTGGCGGTCGCTGGGTGCCGGACTCGTCGGCCATGGAGGTCCAATGCTACGAGACCGCGCTAGTGAAGGGTCCCCCGGGTGGCGATCCGGACCGCCTCCTCGTAGCTCTCGAGGTAACGCTCGGCCACCGTGGCCATCGGCCACTGCCCGGCGTGACGGGCGGCGGCCTCGAGCGACGCCGCCGAGGCGAGCCCGGTCCCTCTGTCCACGTCGGCAAGCACGGCGCGCAGTGCCCCCGTCCAGGCCGTGACGTCACCGGGAGCCACCAACAAGCCGTGCCGTCCGACCACCGCGCCGTAGCCGGCGATGTCGCTCGCCACCACCACGGTGCGCGCCGCCATGGCCTCGAGCAGGACCACGCCGAATGACTCGCCGCCGAGCGACGGCGCACACAGCACCTGCGCCCCCAAGAGCCGCCGGTGCAGCTCTTCGTCGGCGATGCGTCCGATCCACTGCACGCCCGCCACGGCGCCGAAGCGCCGCCGAAGCTCCGCCGTCTGCGGCCCTTCGCCAGCCACCCACAGGCGCGCCGCGACCTGAGGATCGAGACGGGCGAAGGCCTCGAGGAGCACCGCCAGGCCCTTGCGCGGCTCGTGGCGCCCCACGAAGAGCACGGTGGGGCCGTCGGTGGGCCACGGCTCGATGCGGCCGAACCGCTCCAGCTCGATCCCGTTGCCGATGATCCGGTAGTCCTCGGCGTCTCCTCCCAGCAGTGCCATGGCCGTCGCCCGCGCTTGCTGCGACACCGCGGTGCGCACGGCCAGGCGGCCGGCGGCGACCCGGGCCAGCGGCGCGAGCAACGCCCGTCCGGACACCGCCCCGGCACGGTGGAAGGTCCCCACCTTCGGTTCGTGGCGCGCCATCGCCACCCAGGTCGGACCGGGAGCGAGTGGCTCGTGCAGGTGCAACACCTCCGGCGTCAGCTGCCGCAGCGCGCGCACCGTGCGTGCGGCCGTCTGCGGCCCGATGGCCAATCGCGCCACAGAACCGTTGGCCGGGACGGGCACGCTGCGCCCGAGCGCCACCACGGTGTCCCAAGCCGGATCGGCCTCGCCGTCGACCGGCGCCAGCACGGCCACCTCGTGGCCCGACGCCCGCAATGCCCGGCCCAACCCCAGCACCTGGCCCTGGACGCCGCCCGGCACGGAGAGGCTGTAGGGACACACCAGGGCCACCCGCACCCGAGCCAGGGTACGACGTCGATGCCGGGACCCGCATCGGAAGGCGTAGTAAATAAGGAGGCGATGCCATTACGCCGGCGCACCCAGACCGTCACGCGCCCGGCGCGGCGGGCTCCGGCGTCGAGAAACCCCAAGCCGTCCGCCAAGCCGGCCGGGCCCGACCAACCCCTCAATCGCCGCCAGCGGCTGTTCCGCCGCATCATGCAGGTGGGCCCACTGCGCGGCTTCTACGCCCGTCGGCTGCTGCGCTTTCTGGAGAAGAGCAAGAAAAAGGGACGCGACATCCCCGACCAGCTCTCCGACCTCGACGAGTACCTGTCCAAGGTGCCGGTCAAGCAGCGCCGGGCCATCTTGGAGGCAAGCCTTTCCGGCGAGCTCGACGCCCGCGCTGGGCGGGAGCTGCGCCGGGCCGCCAGTCGCCAGGGCAGGCAGAAGGGCCGCGCCGGCGGTGGTCAGCGCCCCGGCATGCCGCCCGTCCCGGGTGCCCGCCCCCGCCCGCAGTAACCGCCACCCGGCGCCGGCGACGACGGCGCCGCCGGTCCTGACGGCGGCGTCGCACCGGGGGTGATCGGGCGCACCTCCGCCACCGTGGAAGGGTGGTGGCGGTGGGCGCAGCGACATGAGCCGGTGGCGCACGACGGCGATGGCCGTGGTGGTGGCAGCCGCGCTCGGCGCCTGCACGTCGGCCTCGCTCGGCCCCTCCGCGCCGGTCGCGCAGCGCGTGGCGCCGCCGACCACAACGACGACGACGACAACCACCACCACGACCACCACGACCACCACCACGACGACGACGACCACGACCGTCGCCGCCGCTCCCCCCACCAGCGCGCCGGCCGCCTCACCCTGCTCGACGGGCCTCGCCAACGAGCTGCACGACGGCGGCCAGGGGCAGCAGCTCGTCACCGTCCAGGCATCGGGCTACGGCACCACCTACGCCACGTTGACGGCCTGGTCCCGCCAGGGCGACTGCTGGGTCGCCGCCCTCGGACCATGGACGGCGCGCATCGGCGCCAACGGCTTCTCCGACGACAAACACGAAGGCGACGACAGCACGCCCACCGGCGCCTACGGGATCGGCCCGGTCATGTACGGGAACGCCGCCGACCCCGGGGTCACCTATCAGTACCAGCAGCTGGTGTGCGGCGACTGGTGGGACGAGGACCCTTCGTCGCCGCAGTACAACACTTTTCA
>DATHCF010000262.1:0-2766 GCA_035319705.1 Acidimicrobiales bacterium
AGCGCCCCGGGTGCCACCGTGAGGTTGCCGTTCACGACGACTGCCCCCGCCGGCATCTTGCAGACGCCCGTGATCGTCATCGCGGCGTAGGTACCGGGGGGAACGTCGCCGCCGGTGCAGTTGTAGAACGAACCGAAGGGCCACGGTGATGCGTTGGCGACCCCGGCCATGGCCATGACGCTCGAGAAAGCGAGCACCACTACAGGAACGAATCGCAACACCCTCATGGTCATCCTCCCGAACGGACGAAACCCGAGACCCGCACCTCCAGATTCGCAACGAAGCGGTGGGAGACTTGCAGATGCGCTCGTGAAGAACATCACCAAAAGTGACCAAATTGCCCGTCAGCCGGCGGACTCTCCCAGGGTCCCGAGGGCGCACTGTTGGACGGCCCGCCCGAGCCCGAAACGGGCAGGCAGGAGGGGATCGGCGAAGATGGGCCCGCCTGGCTCGACGGGCCGCTCGAGGCGGCCTGCCGGAGAGGACGTCATCTTGCGCGAGCACTGGATGAGCGAGGTTCGAAGCGGCGACGTGCTCGTCACGGCTGCCGCCCTTGCCGTCACCTTCGGGGTTGCCACCGCATGTTGGGTGGTCGTCTTCTACCAGATGGCAGGCATGAACCTGGGGGTCGAGACCCGGCTCGGCTCGTTCTCCTTCTTTGCCGCATCTTGGATCGCCATGATGGCGGCGATGATGCTCCCGGGGGCCACGCCGGCGGTCCTGCGGCGCATCCTCGCCAGCAGAAGGCTGCTCGCCGCACCGGTGTTCTCCGTTTCGTACATCGCCGTGTGGTCGTTGGTGGGCATCGGGGTCTACACGCTGTACCGGCCCCATGGGACCGCGGTCGCCGGTATCGTCGTGATGGCGGCGGGCATCTACGAGTTCACGCCCGCCAAGCGGCATTTCCGGCTGCGGTGCCACCAGAACACGCGCTCGGGATTGATCTTCGGACTGGACTGCCTCGGGTCCAGTGCCGGTCTCATGGCGATACTGGTCGTGCTCGGTGCCATGGACGTCACCTACATGGCGGTCATCGCCGCCGTCGTCGTGGCCCAGAAGTTTCTGCCGGCAAGGGTGGCCATCGACGTGCCTCTGGCGCTCGCCATCGTCGGGTTGGGCATCGTGATCCTCGCCGCCCCCTCGGCGATTCCGGGGCTCGTGCCGGCCGCCGGCCCGGCGCCATCGATGTGAGGAAGGAGCCAAACCGATGACGAATCACAGGGTCGGATCACGTGAGGAGTGGGTCACCGCTCGGCTGGAGCTCCTCGAGGCGGAAAAGGCCCATACGCGCCGTGGGGACGACCTGGCCGGGATGCGACAGGAGCTGCCCTGGGTCCGGATCGACAAGGAATACCGGTTCGACACCGACGACGGCCCGGCGTCCCTCGTCGACCTGTTCGGGGGCCGGTCGCAGCTGCTCGTCTACCACTTCATGTTCGGTCCCGAGTATCAGGCAGGGTGTCCGGCCTGC
Source organism: Acidimicrobiales bacterium (assembly GCA_035319705.1). Classification (GTDB taxonomy): domain Bacteria; phylum Actinomycetota; class Acidimicrobiia; order Acidimicrobiales; family UBA8190; genus UBA8190. The sequence continues at coordinate 1,472 of DATHCF010000262.1, forward strand.
TCGGCCATCGCCGACGGCTTCATCGGCTTCACCGAGCATCTCGCCAACCACGACGTCATGTTGTGGGCGGTGTCGCGGGCGCCACTGGCCAAGCTCCAGGAGTACAAGAAACGCATGGGCTGGAGCTTCCCCTGGGCGTCCTCGAAGGACAGCGACTTCAACTTCGATTTCCACGCGGCGATCACCGAAGACCAGCAGCGGTCGGGCGCCATCGAGTACAACTTCCGCACCGTCGACATGCGGCCCTCGCCCGACGCCGAAGACGGGCCTGAGGCGTCACCCGTCGGCACCGACCTGGCCACCTACTCCCGACAGCTGCCCGGGATCAGCGCCTTCGCCCTGGAGGATGGCGTCGTGTACCACACCTACTCGGCGTACTCCCGGGGCCTCGACGGCCTGTGGGGCGCGTACCAGTGGCTCGACCGGGCGCCGCTCGGTCGCAACGAAACCGGCTTCTGGTGACGGCGGCGCGGCGAGTACGACACGACGTGACGGCGGGGACCTCCGCAGCGGGGACACTCGGTAGGTTGACTTCATGAGCAGTACTGCACGAGGGACGTTCGACGTCGACTGACGGCCGGCTACGACGCCATCGAAACCGTGAGCGGACGCGTCGGTGGTCGCCGGGGAAGCTTCGCCCTGCAGCAGTTCGCCACGATGCGCGACGGCTCCCGCACCGTGCACTACGAGGTGGTGCCGGGCTCGGGCGACGGCGAGCTCACCACCATTGCCGGGATTTCCACCTGACCATCGACGCCGACGGCACGCACCACTACGAGTTGGAGCTCGCTCTGAGCCGAACCGCGGCGTCCTGACCCCACCGCCAGGCGCCCCGGCGCCGGGTCCCACCTCCCGTTCCCGGGCGGCCCGGCCTCCCGGGGTCCTCCGCCGGCCGCCGTCCGCAGCAGGCGTGGAACGGCGGCTCACCCCATGGTGTAGCGTGTCCGGTCGGCCGGAAATCCGGCCGAATGTCCTATTCGACGTCCCTGAGCGCCCGGCACCAGCCGGGGACCTCGGGGCCAACCTGACGAGCGCTCCGCTCGGGTCTCCCGGGCGGAGCGTTGACGTGGGGGACGGGTGCCGGAGTGTGGCACCCGAGCACCTCGGGGTCCTGCCGCCGGCGCGGCCGGGCCCCGGCCGAGCACGAGGACGGAAGGGTCCGGGGAGAGACGGTGGCGACCAAGGCGATCGTCGGCGAGAAGGTCGGCATGACCCAGGTCTTCGACGACCAGCACCGCGCCATACCGGTGACGGTGCTCAAGGTCGCGCCCGTCCGCGTGGTCCAGGTCAAGACG
>DATHCF010000263.1:0-6089 GCA_035319705.1 Acidimicrobiales bacterium
GACGGCGGCACCGGCTGGTACACGGAGAAGGACGCGCTCGTGACCGCCGAGAGCACCGTCGACTTCGACATCGCCTTCGCCGGGTTCCGAACGGGACGTCGCGGCGGAACCGGCTTCGTCCTCGAGCACTTCACCGGCGCCGGCACGCTGCTCGTGGCTGCGTCGGGCAATTTCATCGAGCTCAACCCGGCCAAGTACGGCGGCAAGATCCAGGTCCACACCGGCGCCATCGTCGGATTCCAGGACACCGTCCGTTACAGCGTCGAGTACATCGGCGGCCTCAACGCCCAGACGCTGATGACGGCCGTGTTGGGCCACGAGGGCATCAACCTGGCCACGCTCGAGGGTGACGGGACGGTCATCCTGCAGTCGGTCAACCTCCACGGTCTCGCGGCTGCCCTGGAGAAGCTGATGGGCGACGCCGGTGAGTCCCGGGACGACCGGGGCGGGATCGGCGGGATCCTCGACCGGGTCACCTGACCGCCGCCGACAGCGGGGACCGAGGAAGCGGAAGAACGATCCGTTCACCGAAACAGCACAGGAGGTATCGAACATGGGATTGATGGACAAGCTGAAGGAGCAGGCCGGACAGGTCGCCGACAAGGCGCAGAAGGGAGCCGCCCAGGCGCAGGCCAAGTTCGAGGCCGTGCAGGCCAAGCGCAGCGCGGACGTGCTGTTGCACGACCTCGGTGCCGCCTGCTACGCCGAGCAGCGCCAGGGAGGTGGCCACGATGCCGTCGACAAGGCTCTGGCCGCTCTCGACGCGCACGTGGCCGGCGGGGGTACCGTCGACGTCTCCACCAGCGGCCCCCAGGCCGGGCCTTCTCAGGCGGCTCCGGCGTCCGGCGCCGCGCCCGCAGGGGACTTCAAGCTCGATTGAACGAGGCGGCACTCACGCTTCGAAGCGTTGTGCATCCTCCGCACCCTGGGTGGCGTTTCCAGGGCTGTATGAATGTGCGCCGGTGCCGGCCAAGCGCCCCGCTTCGACGATGAGGTACTCCTCCCGTATCGGCCTGTCCTCCAGCCAGCATTCGAGGATCTCCCGGGTGCCGGCCGCATAACGTGCCTGCGCCGACAGCGACGATCCCGAGATGTGCGGCGTCATGCCGTGGTTCGGCATCGTCCGCCACGGGTGGTCCCGGGGAGCGGGCTGGGGAAACCACACGTCTCCTGCGTACCCGGCCAGCTGTCCGGTTTCGAGCGCCTCGGCCACGGCATCACGGTCGCAGATCTTGGCTCGGGCGGTGTTCACCAGGTAGGCACCGCGCTTCATCCTCCCGATCATGGCCCGGTCGAAGAGGCCCTCGGTCTCCGGGTGGAGGGGGGCGTTGATGGTGACCACGTCGCAGTTCGGGACGAGGTCGCCGGCCGACGGGTGGTAGGTCAAGCCCAGGTCGGCCTCGACCTCCGCCGGCAGACGGTGACGGTCCGTGTAGCGCAGCGGGACGTCGAATGGCTTCAGCCGCCGGAGCACCGCCGAGCCGATCCTGCCTGCGCCCACCGTCCCCACCGTCATCCCCTCGAGGTCGTAGGACCGGGCCACGCAGTCGGCGATGTTCCACCCTCCACGGGTCACCCACTGGTAGGAGGGGATGTAGTTGCGGACGAGCGCCAGGATCATCATGACCACGTGCTCGGCCACGCTGATGCTGTTGCAGTAGGTGACCTCGGCCACCGTGATGCCGGCGTCGATGGCGGCCTGGAGGTCGACGTGGTCGGACCCGATCCCGGCGGTGATGGCCAGCTTCAGGCGTGGCGCACGGGCGATGCGCTCTGCGGTCAGGTAGGCGGGCCAGAACGGCTGGGAGATGACGACGTCGGCATCGGGCAACTCCCGATCGAAGACCGAATCCGCCCGGTCCTTGTCCGAAGTGACGACAAGGCTATGACCGGCCCTCTCGAGGAAGGGCCGCAGGCCCAGCTCTCCTGACACGCTCCCGAGCAGCGACCCGGGGCTGAAGTCGACGCCCCCGGGGGTGGGAAGGGTCTGACCGCCCGGATAGGTGGTGAGCACGGGAAGGTCGGCACGCGGATAGGTCGTGGGATACCCCCCGACGGGGTCGTCGTAGAGCACACACACGATCTTCGCCATGGTTCCTCCTTGTGATTGAGATGTCGCGACCGGGGTCGCGACTGCGGCAACGGGGTCGAATATCGAGTTAGAGAAGACTCACATGACGACCACCGAGCGGAGCACCTCGCCACGTTGCATACGGCCGAAGGCGTCTTCGACACCGTCGAGGGGGATGGTCTCCGAGACGAAGCGGTCGAGGTCGAGGCGACCGCGCTGATACAGCTCGACGAGCATGGGGAAGTCACGAGATGGCAGGCAGTCCCCGTACCAGCTCGGTCGCAATCGACCGCCACGACCGAAGAAGTCGATCATGGGCAGGTCCATGCGCATGTCGGGCGTGGGTACGCCCACCTGCACCAGGGTCCCGGCCAGGTCGCGGGCATAGAAGGCCTGCTTCATCACCTTGTCGTTCCCCACCGCCTCGATGCAGACATCGGCGCCGTTGCCGCCGGTGAGCGCCCGGACGGCCTCGACCGGGTCGGTCTCCGAGGACAGCACGGTGTCGGTGGCGCCGAACTCCTCGGCCAGAGCCAGCTTCCGAGGGTCGATGTCGACGCCGATGACGCGCTGCGCCCCGGCCAAGAGCGCTCCGGCGATGGCCGCGCATCCGACTCCTCCGCATCCGAAGACCGCCACGGTGTCACCCGGGCCGACCTCCCCGGTGAACAGGGCGGCACCCAGTCCGGCCATGACCCCGCACCCGAGCAGTCCGACCGCCTCGGGACGAGCACCGGCATCCACCTTGGTGCACTGGCCGGCGGCCACCAGCGTCTTCTCGGCGAAGGCCCCGATGCCGAGCGCGGCAGACAGCACCGTGCCGTCGGCCAGGGTCATCTTCTGCGCGGCGTTGTGCGTGGCGAAGCAGTACTGCGGCCTCCCCCGCCGGCACGACCGGCACTGGCCGCACACCGCCCGCCAGTTGAGGACCACGAAGTCCCCCTGAGCGACCTCGGTCACGCCGGGGCCCGTGCGCTCGACGACACCGGACGCCTCGTGGCCGAGCAGGAAGGGAAAGTCGTCGTTGATACCGCCCTCGCGGTAGTGCAGGTCGGTGTGGCAGACGCCGCACGCCTTTACGGCGACGAGGGCCTCACCCGGCCCGGGGTCGGGCACGACGACGGTCTCGATCGTCACCGGCTCCCCCTTGCCCCGGGCGACTACGGCGCGAACGTGAGATGGCATGGATCCTCCTCCAGGGCCCGCTCGGGGCAATTCAACCCGCTGTGCGTCTCGCCGGCACCGGTCACGGCGATATCCGGGGCGACCGGGCCGACGTCACGGCCTGTGCGCCTTTCGGGCACCGGGCCCGAGACGGCGCCGGAGATCGGCTTCGTAGTCCCGCACCGCCGCGCCGGCGTGCTGCTCCTTGAGCGAAGTGAGCACCGGGTACCCGGCGTCGCGCTCGGCGTCCCACTCCTCGGCGAAGCGGCCGCTTTCGATGTCGTCGGCCAGCGCCCGCATGGTGGACAGGAAGTCGAGGTGGTCGAAGCGCCCGCGCCGCGACAGCTGCCCGTACTGGCTGGTGGGCGAGTGGAACTCGGACTGCACGGCGTAGCCGACCTCCCTGAGCAGCCGGTAGGTGCGCTCGACCTCCCCTGACAGCACGAGCTCGGTGACGATGGCCTCGAGCGGTATGCCCCGTTCGGCCATGACCTGGACGAAGGCGCCGTTCACCGCGGTGAGCGCCGGCGACAGGACCTGCTCGACGCCGAGGTCGAGGACGGCCTCCTGTATGGGGGTGAGCTCGATGCCGCCTTGCCGCAGGGCGCCGATGGCCCTGGCCACGGCGAGGACACGGGCACGGCACCGGCCGGTCACGTCGCGCTGCACCCCCACCGCCGAGATGAAGCCGACGCCCTCCTCGTAGCAGCGCCGGACCTCGGGACCGAGCATGCGGGGCGCCACCATTCCGGCGTCGCCGGGAGGAGCGAGCCGGTCGAAGGCCAGGCAGTAGCCGCTGGCCACGATCACACACGAACGGGGCCCCGGGGAGAGCGCCAGTAGCGGCACCACGTCGTCCGGGACGAGGAGGCAGATGACATCGGCCTCGTCGGCAGTGGAGATGTCGAAGGTGTCGAAGCCGTCGGCCCGGGCGGTTTCACGCGTCTCGTCGTGGCGCACGCAGACGAGCGGGGCACACCCGCTGTCGCGGAGGTTGAGCGCCCACGACCGGCCCTGGTTGCCGTACCCGACGACGGCCACGGTCTCGCCGGCCAGCGCGCCGGGATCGGCGTCGTCCTCGTAGTAGATGGTCGTCATGGCCCGATTATCGTTCCTCGGACCGCGTGTACGCTCTGGGCGCCGAGGCGGTGGCCGTAGCCATGTGTTTCGGCGCCTCGAGGTGAGGAGGGTCCTTGACCGACGCAGTCATCGTGGCCGGGGCACGCACACCCATCGGCAGGTCGTACAAGGGCGCGCTGGTCGACGTGGACGCCTTCGCCTTGGCCGAGACGGCGGTGCAGGCGGCCATTGACCGCTCGGGCGTCGATCCGCAGACCATCGACGACATCGTCCTGGCCGAGTCCCTGCAGGGCGGCGGCGTGATCGCCCGGCACGTGGCCATCCGACTGGGCCTCGCCGGCGTCCCCGGACTGGCCGACAACCGCCACTGCGCCGGCGGGCTCAGCGCCATCCAGATCGCCGCGGGCAGCATCAGAGCGGGCATGGACAAGGTGGTGGTGGCCGGTGGGACCGAGAGCCTGAGCTCGGTTCCCCGCCTGCTGAAGGCGGTGCCCGCCTCCTCGGGCCAGCTCGAGCCTTGGTACTCCCCCACGCATCCGCCCACCGAGCAGGCGCCCAACCGGGACATGTCCATCACCGTGGGCGAGAACACCGCCCGCATGGCCGGGGTGAGCCGCCTCGAGGCCGACACCTGGGCGCTGCATTCCAATCTGCGGGCGGCAGCGGCGCGCGACGAGGGGCTGTTCGCGGCGGAGATCGTCCCGGTTCCACTGCCGGCCGACGGCGGCGCGGCGCGCTTCGACGCCGACGAGCAGCCACGGGCGGACACCACCTTGGACAAGCTGGCAGCCCTCCCCGTGCTCCATCCCGAGCTGCCCGGCGCCACCGTCACCGCCGGCAACTCCTCGGGCATCAACGACGGGGCGGCAGCGGTGATGGTGGTCGACGACGACTTCGCCTCGGCGCACGGCCTGGAGGTGCTCGGCCGCATCCGCTCGTGGGCGTCGGTGGCCGACGCGCCGGAGCGGACGGGCCTCACGCCCACCCTCGCCATCCCCAAGGCCCTCGAACGGGCGGGGATGAAAATCGGTGACGTGGACGTCTTCGAGATCAACGAGGCTTTCTGCTCCATGGCGGTCGCCTGCACCCGTGCCCTCGGCATCGGGCACGACATCGTCAACGTCCGGGGCAGCGGCTGCGGCCTCGGACACCCGGTGGCGGCCACCGGTACCCGGATGGTGATCACCATGCTGTACGAGCTGCGCCGCCGGGGCGGCAGTGTCGGCTGCGTGTCGATGTGCGCCGGCGGGGGCATGGGCTCGGCCATGGTGCTCGACCTCGTGTAGCCCCAGCGGCCGGCTACCCCTCACCCCCTCGCACCGTGTCGGACGCACAACCGCAGCGGCAGCGGCTCGGATTCGTCGGGCTCGGCAACATCGGCGGCGCCCTGTGCGCCAACCTCCTCACCGACGGCCACGAGCTCGTCGTCCACGACGTCGACCCGGTGCGCGTCGAGGCGCTGACCGGCCAGGGTGCCCGGGCCGCCGAGTCGCCGGCGGTGGTGGCCGGTCAGTCAGAGCTCACCTTTCTCTCCCTGCCCTCGCCCTCGGTGATGGAGTCGGTGACCCGGCAGTGGTTGGAGGGCACCCAGGGAGGAGCCCAGGGAGGCAAGGTCCTCGTCGACCTGTCGACCAACGCGCCGGCCACCGTGCAGCAGATGGGGGCGGTCGTCTCCGAAGCCGGGTCGTCTCTGGTGGAGGCACCGCTCACCGGAGGAGCCCCCGGAGCCAGGAGCCGGCAGCTCGTGTTCATCGTCGGCGGGGACGACGAGGTG
>DATHCF010000264.1:0-6349 GCA_035319705.1 Acidimicrobiales bacterium
TGCCGAGCTCGAGCGCGGTCTCGAGCTGTTCGAATCGATCGGCGACCGGGCCGGCGCGGTGGCGGCGTCGTCGTTCCTGTGCCTGGCCAGACCGGAGGACCCGAGAGTCGAGCGGTGGCTCACCGAGGCCCTGGCCTTCGCCAACGAGACCGGTGATCGCAACCGGCAGGCGACCACGCTGGCCACGTTGAGCTGGAAGCACTTCATCGCCTCCCTCCACGGCACGGCCAGAGAGATGGCCCCCGCCGAGGAGGCCGCTGCACGCCTGTGCGCGGTGTCGGAGGAGCTCGGGATGCTCGACATGACCGTCCACGGGCGCGCCCTTCGAGCCTTCATGATGCGCCAAACCGGCCGATTCGAAGAGGCCAGGCACGAAGCCGATGAACTCGCCCAGCTGTTGAGCCCGCCGCGACGGCACAACGAGTCGTGGTTGGGCTGGGCCGCCTCCTTCACCGTGGCCCTGGCCACCGACTCCCCCGACGCGGCCGCCCCCTACCCCCCCGGGGACTCCGTGGACCCGGTGGTGGCCATGGCCGGCGTGCTGATCGTCGCCGCGCTGGCCCTGGCCGGGCGGGGCGAGGAGGCCGTGGGCCAGCTCGAACACGGAACGCACTCCTTCGAAGGGGCGATCGCCGATCTGGGCGGGGTCATCTCCGCCATGGGCCTCGTGCTCTCGGGCCAGACCGAAGCCGCACGCGAGCGACTCGAGCGGGCGCGCAAGGCGGCCGAGGTGTTCGACGCCCGCGGTGTGCTTCGTTCGGCAGAGGCCATGCTGGCCGAATTGGACGGCCGGGCGCCTGAGATGCCGGGCACGGCGGAGGAGCCGAGCATCGCCGGTGCCCTCGTGCTGCGGTCGTGTCTGCGCGCCGGTGACGCTTCTGCGGCCAAGCCGCTCGAGGAGATGGCCGTCGCCCTTCGGGCACCGGGCTTGCTGGCCGGCTTGTCGTCCTGAACGAGCCGCCGGGGCGGTCACGAGGAGGGTCGAGTGAGTCCCGGGGACTCACGGTGGCGCGACTCAGCTCGGGTGGGTCGACTGCAGCTTGCGGGTGGCGTGCGAGGAGAACTGCACACCGTCGTAGCTCCCGCTCTCCTGGGAAGAGGTGTAGCCGTCGAGATCGGGTCCGGGGTCGAACCAGTCGGTCTCGGTGGTGGTCGAGTCGACCGCCCCGGAGGTGGTCACCTTGGTCGAGACGACATAGGCGGTGGTGGGCGACCCGCCGATGCTCGTCGACTGGGTGCCGCTCACGCTTCCGCTCACCGCCGCGCTGAACGAGCCGTCGGCGTTGCCGGGCGAGGTGCACTCTCCGGTCCCGGCGAACTGGTGGCCGACGGTCGGCGGCCAGTCGATCACCTCGACCGGCGAAGAGAAGGTGCAGGCGAAGGTGAAGATCTGCGACCCGGCCGACATGCGGATCACCTCGGCGGTGATAGCGATCCCCCTCGGGGAGATGGCGAAGGTGGTGTCGTCGGGGGGCTCGTTCGAGTCCAGGTAGGTGTGCCACACCTGGCTCCAGCTCCCGGCACCTTCGGCGCCCGCAGGGTCGACCACATCGGTGCCCTGCGGCGGCAGGCTCTGGGTGGACCCGAGGGCGCTGAAGCTGCCCGACTGGGCGTAGGCGTAGGTGCCCGGGGCAGCGGGCGACGGGCCCCCGGAGCCGCCGGTCGACGTCCCGGACCCCGCCGGGCTCGTCGCCGCTTGCTTGGAGCCGCCCTGGGGGCCACCGGCGACCGTGGTGGTCGTCGCGCCGCCGGCCGAGGTGCTGGCCGCTGCGGTGCTGGAAGTCGTCGACAGCGCGGACGAGGCACGGTCGCCCAGGTTCCGAGCGGCACCGGAGCTGCACCCAGCCGAGGCGAGGGCCACCACCGCCACAAGGGCCGGGGCGAAGGCACCGGCCCCGGGCGCGCGCGGGGGGCGGACCATGCCTGCAGCCGCCTCGTGAGTTCCGCCTCGTCCCATCGCCGCCTTACGGCCGGGATATCACCGCCCGGCGTGCAGTGGCAAATGCAGACGCCGGCGCCGGCCTCGTCACGGCGGCGCCGAGACCGCCCTCGCAAGCCACACGCGGTTCTGGACCGCAGTCGTCCGTCGACCCGTTCGCGGTCCTCAGCTTCGGGGAATGACATTCGACCACTTGACACGACGCAAATAGTGGGCGGTTGGGCGTAGCCTTTGAGCAGGCGTTTCACCCCAGGTCGGAGGAGAGGGCAATGGAGAAGGGCTATCCCGTCGAACGCTTCGACCCTCTGCTCAGAAACCTGGTCGCCTTCGACCTCGTCGTGAGGAACAGCCCCGGACGGCGACCCGCCTGGCGGCTCACCGAGGCCGTCCAGCGTCGCCTGGACGAGCTCATCGAGCCAGCTGCCCCGATGGCGGCCGAACAGATGGTGTATCTCGACCACCGGTGCGCCGATTGCCAGCAGCGGTGTCCCACCCGCGTCCACGAGGGCCTCTATCTGTGCGAGAAATGCCTGCAGGCCCGGACCGCGCCCGTGGTGCAGGTCGCCGCACCCCAAGTCGCCAAGACCCGATGGCGCCGTCCGCGTCAGGGTATGGAAGGAAGCAGTCCCGTCGCCAGCTGAACCAGCTGGAAACAGGTGCCGCGCACCGTCGGCGTCTACAGCACGCGCCAGTTGACCTGCGAGCTCGGCTCTCCCTCGGTATCGGCGGCCTTGCGGTCGTCGGCGATCAACGACTCGGACTCACCTGCAGACGAGTCGTAGAGCAGCGAATCCAGCCACATCGACCCACCGGCCCGCAGCGAATCATTCGGCATCGGCCACTCCTTTCCCCCCTGGCGGAGCGGAGTAATCCCATGCTACGAACGAGCGGCAGCGACTGGCATCGTCACAGCTGATGAATCGCGCGCCCGACGACCACTGTTCCCGTACGGGCAACCGCGTTCTGTCGAAAATCGGCGCCGTGCCGTCACAGCGCCCTCGTCCCCGGCGCCGCCCTCCGACGTCATGCTTCTCGTCGGGACCTGTCAGTCCTTCCTCCAGCAGAGCACCGTGGCGGTGCCCGCTCTGCGGGGAGCGCGGCCCAGCTCGATGTCCCTGCCGGAGCCGGACGAGCCCGGCCCGGAGCTCGTCGCCGTGATCACGCTGCATACGCTCGAAGTAGCTGGTCGCCCCTACCTCGCCCGCCTCGAGCACCCGCCTCGGATGGGCAGAGACACACGAACGCGTGTCGTCGTAGTGCTCCGCTTGGCGCGAGTAATCGGGCAGTAACCCCGCAGCGCAGCGCATGGTACGAGATCGACCCCCAGCGCGGGCTCGGTACGCGGAAAGCCGACCGCCCGACCGGGGCGTCCGGCTACCGGTCGTCGGCCAGTGCGAGAATCATCTCCTGCGTCGACACCTGTGGCCGGCTCCGCAGCGGTTCGCGCTTTCCGGTCGACACGAAGCCATGGCGTTCGTAGAACCTCCGAGCCGCGACGTTGTCGTCGGCCACGCCCAAGCGCAGCGCGCTGGCTCCTTGCGATTCGGCCCAGGAGATCACCGCCGCCAAAAGGTCACCGGCCACGCCCGTTCCACGACGGCCCGGTTCCACCCACATGGACATGACCTCGGGGTGTCCGCCGTCAGCGCCCTCGACACCGGCGGCCAGCCCGACCGCATGACCTTCACCCTCGGCGACGAACCAGACGATCCGTCTCGTTCCATGCCAGGGGAGCCGACCGACGCCGGCTTTCCACCACTCCTCGGGGCGGCTGGATTCCTCCTCGAGGGTCGAACCGAAAGCGTACGGGGCCTCTTCCAACGCACGAAGCCGTACGTGGCGCAGAACAGCCCAGTCCTCGGCGGACAGACGGCGCACCCTGGCCACGGCCACCATTCTCCCCGCCGGCGGAAGGCCTCCGCCGGGTCATTCTCCCCGGGGCTGACGCCACCGGGCGGGTAGCGGAAGCTGCCCGATGCGGTCTTCATGCCACAATGCATACGGCTCGCACGCGGTACTGCACCGCTGCGACGGGCGGCTCGCCTACGCTCCGGCTGCACGGAGGCAGGCGGTGACCGCTTGTATGGGCGGCGAGTCGGGGGAGCATGTTGGGCCCTTCTTCAGAAGTGGTCGATCCGAGGGGCACGGTCCTCGTCTCCGACGACGACCCCGTCTTGCGTGAGACCTTGGTCGACATCCTGACGCTCGACGGCTACCAGGTCCTCCAGGCGGCAGACGGTGAGGAGGCGTTGCGAAAGCTCGCACAGCCCGTCGACGTCATGCTCCTCGACCTGGCCATGCCGAAACTCGACGGTCTGTCGGTGCTCGAGGTCCTCGAGCCGCCGCCCCCGAAGGTCATCCTGCTCTCGGCCTTCGCCTACTTCAGCCCTGAGGACATCGACCACGCCGGGCTGCGCAAGAAGGTCACGAGAGCGCTGCGAAAGCCTTGCCCGCCGGACGTCCTTCTCGCCGCCGTCAACGACGCCATCGACGAGTTGCGCCGAGAGGAGGCATAAGGCAGCGAAGCCGGGGTGGCGAGCCCGCCGTGGTCCCGAGCGACCGACCGGTGCTGACCCGGCTCGACGGATCGACAGGGGCAGGGGACCCGGGACCGCTCTTAGCGAGCCACGACGGCGACGACGTCGCCAGGGCCTTTCGTCCACCACACTGCCGCAGCCCGGCGCTTCGAGGGTGGGAGACTGTGGCATGCATCTCTACGCTGCGTTCCTCGGAGGTCCCGTGGCGGCCGGCCGCATGGGTGAGGACCACGAGGTGGTCTTCGTCGTCGCCTCGACACCCGAGGACGCCAAGGTGCAGGCCAAGGCCAAGTGGAGCGGCGCCGGACGAGGGCATGTCGATGCGGTGCAGCGCATCGACGTCGTGGACGGTCACCGGGTCTCGGTCAGCCCTGCCGATGCCACGGGGGACCGGGTGGAGTTGCACAGCTACAACTGAAGAGGGCCCAGGGATCCCAAGGCGACACGCGCGGCCTTGGAGGCAGCTCTGGACGAGTCGCGCGCCAGTCGCATCATCGGCGGGATGCGGGTGGGATGGAGGATCATGAGCCGAACAGCGGCGGCGACATCCGACGTCCCGTCAGGCCGCAGAAGCGACATGATGACGTCATCGGTCAGCCCCTCGTCCGGCCGGTCGGCGATCACACGGAAGGTCGTCCACGGGACGCCGGCGCGTGCACACGCCGCAGCCACCCCCGAGGACTCCATCTCCATCGCCACCACACCCTGAGCCTGGAGGCCGGCCAGCTGCACCACGTCGGTGACCAGATGGTCGGCGGTGACGATCAACCCCCGGCGCTCGACCCCGTCCATCGGGGCGCTGTCATAGCGGTGCCCGCTCCTCAGGTCCATGACCACCTCCGGGATGACCACCGTGCCCTTGGTGAAGCGCGGGTCCAGTCCCCCGGCGATCCCGCATACAAGGACGTGATCGACCGTGATGTGCGACAGGGCCGATTCCGTAACGTGCTCTGCGGAGGCCGGCCCCACCCCCAGGCGTGCGATGGCGACGTCGACTCCGCCCACTCGGCCGGTGAACGTCCTGAGGCCCTCCACTTGCGACCGCCGTGCCTTCGCATAGCGCACGACCGGCCGGAGCTCGGAGGTCATGGGGGCAAGGACCAGGGCGCGCCGCAACGTCGCCACGGCCGGAGCATAAGCCGCCCCAACGGGCGATCCGACGGCGACAGGGGTAGTTTTTCGGTGGCGGGCCCACGGGCGGAAACGGGTGCAGGAGGCGGCGATGAGGCGGACGTTCGATGTTTCGCGTGCCAGATGGCCGCGGATCGGGACCGGCATCCTCCTCTTGTCGGCGTCGGGCGTCCTCGTGGGCATCGGCCTGTCTCCGGCTGACGGCGCCGAGACCCTCTCCGCGTCGGCGTCGGCCCCGACCGGCTGCATGGCGGTGCCGACGCCGGGCACAGGTGAGCCCATGGGCATGAACAGCGAGTTCGACGACCCGACCGGCATGCCGGCCGGTGTCAACGGCACGTCGTCCTGTGCGGTCTCCCAGCCGTACCCGGTCGTGCTGGTCCACGGCACGTTCGCCAATGCCAACTTCAGCTGGCAGACAATCGCCCCCACCCTCGTCGACGACGGGTACAGCGTGTGGGCCCTCGACTACGGGGCCACCGGCTGGACCGCCCAGTCCAACGACCGGGTCTACGCGGTCGACTCGGTCGCCAATTCCGCAGCGCAGCTGGCGTACTTCATCGACGACGTCGTCATCCCCAGAACCGGCGCCACGCAGGTGGACGTCGTCGGCCACTCACAGGGCGGCATGATGCCGCGCTACTTCATCGAGCACGACTGGAACTGCACGAGTGGTTCGGTGACCACCAACGCCTACGGCGAGAGTGCGTGCACCGCCATCGGTTCCGACACCACCGAAGGC
>DATHCF010000265.1:0-9259 GCA_035319705.1 Acidimicrobiales bacterium
GGCGCCCAGGGTGAGGGTGGACACCGCGGCGGTGCCGGAGAAGTTCACGCCGATGCAGGCGGTGGTGGCCGTGGACCCCGGCTCGAGGTTGCTCACGTTGAACATGGCCGTGCCCGTGCTCGTGGCCGAGCCGGCCTGGCCACCCTGGTTGTCCTGCAGGAGCACGGTGTTGGTGGAGAAGGTGTTGGTGGGGTTGCTGTCGGAGATCGTCCACGCCGCCCAGCTGCCGACCGAGGCGAAGGACCCCAGGAGCAGGAGGAAGAGCGTCGAGAACAGGAGCTTCCTCCGCCGATTCTTCATGGTGTGCTTTCCGCCGCGCATTTTGTCTTCCTTCCCCCTGAGCCTCCCGGCTCTTGTTTCGGAGCTGGAGGGAACTGGCTCCCCTCGAGCTGCGACCGGTATTGCAAAGTCATCGATTACACAAAGTTTGGACTTGAGAAAAACAACGCAGCCGGTGGCCATTTAGGACTTTGGTCCCGGTCCTCCACAATCGGACGCCCGCCAGGGCACGCCAACGCCCGACGCCGTTGATCACGGTTTTCGGGGGGGACTGCCGGGAAACCGGTCCCGGCCGCGGGCTGCAGAGAGTGGCGCTCGCCGCTGCCGCGCTACCGCTCTTCTGACCGGCGGGCCGAGAGAGCGGTCGTGACCTCGCGCATCAGATCCTTCGGGTCGAAGGGCTTGTTCAGGATGGCGGCGATCCGGTCTCCGAATCGAGCCCGGAGCTTGTCCTTCGAGATGTACTCGAAGGCGGAGACGACGATGACCGCAGGGGGACCGGCCGGATCCAGGCGTTCGAGGACGGTCATGCCGTCGCAACGAGGCATGTACAGGTCCAAGAGCAGGACGTCGACCCCGCCGAGTTCGATGATCTGAAGGGCCTCGTCCCCGTCTTCTGCCTGCAGGACTTCCTCTCCGATGCTCTCGACGAGCCCGACGAGACTCTCCCGAACAGGGGCGTAGTCGTCTGCGACCAGAATCGTCATTCGGGACGTCCCTGACTCGATATCGGACCCGTCCGGCGGGACACCGGCGCCGCCGGAAGCGAGGCAACGCTGGCCGTGCCGACAGCCCTCATTCCGCCCCCGGTCATCAGGGCCGATTATCGTATCCGCTGGCGCAACCGGAGTGGGACGGCTGCTTCGCCGTCCCCCGGCGTCAGCCGTACGGGTTTCCCGCCTCCCCGCAGTAGCCGTACGGGTCCCACCCCGCGTCGCTCTTCCCGATGAGCACCCAGCTGTTGCTCGCCTCGTTCATGTACGCCGCCGGGCAGGGGTCGGCGATGTAGATGTACATGGTGCCGGGAATGCAGCCGGGGGCACCCGTGCACGTGGTCATGGCCTGATGGCCTTGTGCGTCGTGCGGGCACAGCGAGACGAAGCCGGGTGCGGCATGTCCCGCCAGATAGGCGAGGGCAGCCTGGCAGCCGTGGGACGGGGGAGCGGACTGAGGTGATGGGTCCGTCGACAGGGACTGGGCGGCCGGGTTCCCCGAAGCCGACGCGCCGGAGGAGCGCGTCCCGGTGTCCACCTCTTGCGGCAAAGCGGGTGTGGTCGCGGAGGACGCACCGATAGGTGCGACGACGAAGTAGGAGTCGGCGCCCAAGCGACTGCCGCAGCCCCCCAACACGATCGCACCCGCGGTGGCACCCACAAGCAGTTTGATTCGCCCGGACACACAGGGGGAACACCCCCCGTCACCGTCACTTGTGCAACGACCCGGGATTCCCCGTGGATGACCGGCGGCCGACGGTCCTTGCCGCCCACAGCGGCGCCGGGCTCCGCCTCGCTCAGTCCTCGGGTACAGCCTCGTCGGTCGGCGCGCTGTCGGCCGAGACGGCGCTCTTGGTCGCCTTGGTCGAACGCACCCGCGACCTCGGCTTGTCCTGAGCGAGCTCCGCAGCCAGCAACGACGGATCGATGATGCCCTCCTCCGCCCACAGGTAGCGTCCCTCGAGCACCTTCTGGGCGGCCTCATAGTTCTCCTGGTCGTCGTTGTGCCACAACTCGGAGAAGAGCCTGTCCACCCGGCGGCGCGATCCCAGGCAGAACAGGTCGGCCAGCTCCTGAGCGCCTTGGGCGTCCGGCGAGCCTTCGTCCATCAGCATCTTGGCCCTCACACAGGCAGCGCTCATGGCGTAGAGCTCGGCCCCGATGTCGACGATTCGCCCCAGGAACCCCTGCTTGCGCTCGAGACGGGCCTGCCAGCGTGACATGCCGTAGAAGGTCGAGCGGGCCAGCTTGCGGCTCGCCCGCTCGGCGAAGCGCAGGTGGGGAGCAAGGACCTCGCCCATCTCGGCATAACCGCCCGGTCGCTGCCCCGGACCCGAGGCCAGCTTGGGCAGCCACTTGGCATAGAAGGCGGCGGCGGCACGGGCGCTCTTCATCTTGTCGGCCATGTTGAGATCGGGGTCCACCAGCCCACCAGCCACCGTCAAATGCTGGTCGACGGCTTCGCGGGCGATGAGGAGCTTCATGATCTCGGTGGAACCTTCGAAGATCCGCCCGATGCGCAGGTCACGCAGGATCTGCTCGGCGGGAATGGGCGCTTCGCCGCGCGCCCGCAGCGACTCGGCCGTCTCGAAGCCGCGGCCTCCGCGGATCTGCACCATCTCGTCGGCCACCGTCCAGGCCATCTCCGAGCAGAACAGTTTGGCCAGGGCGGCCTCGATACGGATGTCGTTGCGCTCCTCGTCGGCCAGCAGGCTCGAGAGCTCCACCACGGCGTCCATGGCGTAGGCCAGTCCGGCGATGAAGGCGATCTTGTGGGCGATCGCCTCGTGCTTGCCGATTGGCATTCCCCACTGCACCCGCTCGTTCGACCACTCGCGGGCGATCTTGAGCGACAGCTTGGCCGACGACGCGCACATGGCCGGGAGCGACAGGCGTCCGGTGTTCAAGGTGGTCAACGCCACCCGAAGGCCGCGCCCGATGCCGCCGACGACGTTCTCGGCGGGAACCCGGACGTTCTCGAAACGCGTCACGCCGTTCTCGATCCCCCTCAGCCCCATGAACTGGTTCCGGTGGACCACGGTGATGCCCGGCGATTTGGCGTCGACCACGAAGGCGGTGATCCCGCCTCGGCGGTCACCGGCGGGAGGGACCACGGCCATGACCACCAGCAGGTCGGCTATGACGCCGTTGGTGGTCCACAGCTTCGTCCCGTTGATGACGTATTCGGTGCCGTCGTCGGTCGGCACGGCGGTCGAGCTCATCCGGGCGGGGTCGCTGCCCACATCGGGCTCGGTGAGGAGGAAGGCACTCACCTCGTCCTTGGCCACGCGCGGGAGGAACTTCTGCTTCTGTTCCTCGGTGCCGAAGAGCTTGAGTGGCTGCGGGACGCCGATCGACTGATGGGCGCTCAGGAGAGTGGACAGGGCGCTGTGCGCCGTGCCGGCCAGGGCCAGCGCTCTGTTGTAGTAGAGATTCGACAGGCCCAGACCGCCGTACTTCTCGTCGACCTTCATCCCCAGAGCGCCCAGGTGGGCGAGGCCCTTCAGGATGTGCTCGGGGATGCGCGCCTCGCGCTCGATCTGCAGCGGGTCGACCTCTTCGTGCAGGAAGGCCTCCAGCTTGGCCAGGAAGGCTTCGCCCTTGCGCTGCTGCTCGGCCGAGGGCTTGGGGTGGGGGTGGATGAGGTCGAGGCGCAGGTTCCCCAGGAACAGCTCCTTGCCGAAGCTCGGCTTGGTCCACTCGGTCTCCCTGGCCGCTTCCGCCACCTGGCGAGCTTCCTTGTCGGTGACGGTGGATTTGGGAGCGGTGGAATCGGTGGTGCTCATCTGGGGGACCTCCTGGTGGCGACAGGCCTCGTCACGCAAAAGGTACACCTGCGTGCCGGCGTCCCGCCCCGGCCGAGTGACTCTTTTCGGGTGACTCTTTCAGGCCGGTCGATCACGATCGAGCGACTGTCGAACGGCCGAGCACGAAGAGCGCTGGGGGAATCCCCCATTGTGCCGCGAGTGCCTGACGACATTGCCTCCGATCCGTATGCTCCTCGTCATGACCGAAGCGGTGCTCGAGGGAGTCCACGACCACAGGTTGAAGCGGCCTGATGGGCGAGTCGTCGCCTGGTCGGAGTTCGGCGAATCGGGATGGTTGCCCCTGTTGCGGGTTCCCGGTACGCCCGGATGTCGGTTCTCCCTGCGGGCCGACCGGACGCCGTGGACCCAGCGCCACCTGCGGGTCATCACGACGGAGCGCCCCGGCTTCGGCGCCTCGGATCGTCTGCCCGGGCGCCGGTTCCGCGAGCCGGCCGACGATCTGGCGGCGATTCTGGACCATCTCGAGATCGCCACCGTCCATGTCGTCGGTGGCAGCGGCTCCGCGCCGCACCAGCTGGCCTTCGCCGCCCGTCATCCCGATCGCGTCCGGGCCATGACCGTGCTCGTTGGGGCGACCCCGTTGACGGACGACGAGGTGGCCCGGATGATCCCGGTCAACGCCCAGGCGCATCGTCTGGTGCGACAGGGAGACCTTGAGGGCCTTCGCAGCTTGCTCGGCCCGCTCCGGACCGCCGTGCTCGCCGACCCGATCGCTGGCTTCGGTGCGGCCATGGATCGGGCGCCGGAGGCAGACCGTGCCGTCATGGCCGACCCGCAGTGGCAGACCGAATTCGCCTTGGCGGTCAGAGAAGCGCTGCGACCGGGTCTGGACGGCTGGATCGACGAAGCCGTCGCCCTCGCCTCGCCCTGGGACGACGTCGACCTGGCCGCCGTGCGGTCCTCGGTGACCTGGTGGCACGCCCCCCTGGACGCGAACGCTCCGCTGTCCGCCGCCGTGCGCCTGGTCGAGCAGCTGCCCGACGCTCGGCTCGTCCAGTTCGGCGAAGACGAGGGTCACCTGGCCGCCTACCACCGCGAGGGTGAGATCCTCGACGAACTCCTTGCCCGGGGCTGATGGTCTGCAGAGCAGAGGTCGTTGCAGCATGATCTCGAGGTGGAAGAAGAGGGGCGCCGAGGACAGCTGCAAGCCCACCTCGACACGGTGCTCGTGGGCGGCACCGAGAAGCGGCCCATCGAGATCGTCGCTTGGCGGCCCACCTGGGCAGAGGACTTCGAGCGCCAGCATGCGGTGATCTCCCGGGCCCTCGGCGCAAGGGCGAGCCGAATCGAGCACGTCGGATCGACCGCCGTTCCCGACCTCGCCGCCAAACCCATCATCGACATCCTGGTGGCAGTGGCCGATCCCGAGGAAGAGGAGGTGTACGAGCCATCGCTGACAGAAGCCGGCTATCTGATCCGGGTTCGCGAACCGGGCCACCGCATGTTCCGGACGCCGCAGCGAGACGTCCACCTGCACATCTGGGCCCATGGGTCGGAAGATGAGCGCCGGCATCTGCTCTTTCGAGACTTCCTGCGCCGGTCCGAAGCCGACCGGCAGCTCTACGAGATCACCAAACGCCGGCTGGCGCGGCGCGATTGGTCGGACATGAACTTCTACGCCGATGCCAAGAATGGCGTCATCGCCGAGATCATGGCCAGGGCCGAAGCCTGGGCTGCAAAGGAAGGATGGAAGCTCCCGTGACCGGCCCGGGCCTGGTCAACCCTCGAGGTATCTGAGCACTGCCAGCACCCGGCGGTGGTCGGTGGGAGTGGCCGGCAAGTCGAGTTTGGAGAAGATGTTGGCAATGTGCTTCTCGACGGCTCCTTCGGAGATGACGAGATTCGTGGCGATGGCTGAATTGGTCCGGCCCTCTGCCATCAAGCTGAGGACCTCCCGCTCCCGGGTGCTCAATGCGGAGAGTGTGTCGGTGCGACGCGATGCGCCCATCAGCTGGGTGACCACTTCCGGGTCGAGGGCGGTGCCCCCCGAAGCCACCCGCACGAGGGCTTCGACGAAGTCGGTCACGTCTGCGACCCTGTCTTTGAGCAGATAACCGATCCGTGCCGCGCCGGCCGCCAGTAGCTCGGCCGCATAGCGGGTCTCGACATATTGCGAGAACACGAGGATCCCCACTTCGGGATGGTCCCGGCGCAGTGCGAGGGCGGCTCGCAGACCCTCGTCGGTGAAAGTCGGAGGCATGCGGATGTCGACCACCGCCACATCGGGAGGGTCGGCGGCCACGGCTCGCTCGAGGCTCACCGCGTCGCTCACGGCACCGGCGACGACGAATCCCCGGTCGGTCAGGAGCTGGACCAAGCCGTCGCGCAGAATGGCGGAGTCCTCGGCGATCACAACGGTGATCCCGTCGGGCTTCGCCATGCTCAGGAACGAACGGGCAGGTCGATCGTGATGGCGGTCGGGCCGCCCGGGGGGCTGGCGATGCTCAGGTACCCGTCGACGGCACCGATCCGGTCGGCCAGACCGGCCAGCCCGCTGGAGGATGATCCGCCGCGGTTGACTGCGGCCCCACCACGGCCATTGTCGCGCACCACGATCCGCAACCACGGGCCGTGCTGGGCGCAGGTCAGTGAAGCGCGCGACGCCTGGGCGTGCTGGGCCACGTTGGCGAGGAGCTCTGCGGCGCAGAAGTAACAGATGGCTTCGATGGCGGGACTGGGCCGCGTCTCGATCGACACCGTCACCTCGGTGGGCACCGGACTGCGTGCCGCCAGGGTGGCAAGGGCATTTTCGAGGCCGGTGTCGAGCGCCGGCGGGTGGATACCCCGGGCCAAGTCCCGCAAGTCAGTGATGGCCTCCTTGGCGCCCCGGTGCGCTTGGTCCAACAGGGCGCGCACTGCGGCAACGTCGGCGGTCTGGTCTTCGGCAGGCAGGTGGTCGAGCTTCTCCTTGGCCTGCCCGAGCCGCATGGCCAGTGCGACCAGCTGGGCCTGCGTGCCGTCGTGCAGGTCGCGCTCGATACGCCTGAGGGTCTGTGCGGCAGTATCGAGTGTCCTCGACCTGGACTCCTCCAGGCTCCTCACCCGCGAGGTGGCGGCGTCGGGGCCGAGCAGGAGCTGCATCATCTGCCGGTCGAGGTAGACGACCACCCTTGTCGTCCACGGGGCGATGAACAGCAATACCAGCCCGGTGGCGAAGACGCCGGCCCGGGTGGCGAAGCCTGATGCCGGCCCGGCGTAGCCCGGAGCGAAGAGCCGGCCGAAGAGGCCGAATCTCCCGACGCCGGTGTCGCCGGTCAAAGGCGATGCGATACCGAAGAGGGCTTCGATCCAGACGCTGAGTGCGAACCACACCCCGAAGACGGTGAGCGGTACCTTCAAGAAGAGATAGACCACCGCGCGCCAGGCGGTTCGGTCGCCGAGGGTGGCGCGTAGCCATCCGAAGAGTCCCGGGCGCGGGCTGAACGGCTCGGGATCGGAGATCTCCTCGCCCAGCGTGTTCCGAGCGAGCGTTCGCTGCCAACGGCCGAATCCACGGGCTGCCCGCAGGCCGCCGCCGAGAACCACGACACCGACGAACACGACGGTGAGCGCGAGCCCGACGACCCCCAATGCGCTCACGGCGACAACTCCGGCACCGGCCAGGACGGAACTGGCGAGAAAGAACCCGAGCTCGGCCCAGCTGCGCTTGCGGAACGGCTCGCCGGCGATCAACCAGGCGAGACGCTTGGCCTGTTCGGTCCAGTCCTGTGGGACGCGGACGTGCACCGAGCCCTCATCAGGGCTCACCTGGCTCAAGCGTCTCGCTTCACGAACAGCACGGATCCGACGGCCAGGGTGACGGCGGCATACAGGACCATCAGCGACAAGCCTACGGCCGGCGACAGGGGACCGTTTACCGAAATGGCGCCCGGTGGGACCTGGTTCACGGTGGCCATGATCGAGTTGGTGAGGATGTTGGTCGGGAGGTAGGGAACAGCGGATCGCGATATGGCGTGCATCACCAGCGGGAGCACGAACACCACGCCGGCGAAGGCGGCGATGGCTCCCGCCGTGCTCCGGCAGATCAGGCCGAAGCCGAACGCCATCAAGGACAGAAGGGCGATGAACACTCCCGTCATCAACACGGCACGGATTGCCCCGGGCGACCCCAAGCTCGCCGTTGGCGCACCCCGACCGGAGAGGATGGCCTGGCCGAGGAAGAACGAGACGAAGCTCATCACCTCGCAGAAGAGCATCGTGGTCAGCGCGGTGACGCCGATCTTGGCGGCCAGCAGCACGGGCCGTTTGGGCGTGGCGGCCAGCGTCGCCCGGATGGTGCCGCTCGAGTACTCGGCCGTGATCAGCAGCCCTCCGAACACCCCACCGGTGAGACCCGCCACGATGAGGCCGGTGAGCGCCTGCTGGGTCGGGTCGAAGCCGGGGCCCTGATGCATCACGTTGTGGGTGACGAGCGCCGTCACCAGCAATCCGGCGACGACCGTAAGGCCGAAGGTGATGAAGGTAGACGGCACGGTGAGCATCTTCACGACCTCGGACTTGACCACGTACGTGAGGCGGTAGTGGCCCGGGGGGCTCTGGATGGCCGGCGACATCTCGGTCACTCCTCCTCGCCGACAGCCAGCGTGCCGGCCATCGTCGACGGACGGAACTCCACCTCGTCTTGGGTCAGCGCCATAAAGGCGTCCTCCAGCGACGCGGCGATCGGCGTCAACTCGTGGACGCGCAGTCCTTGGCGGGCCGCCAGGTCGCCGATCGGCGGAGCCCTCAGCCCGTCGACGGTCAGCGACCCGTCCGCAGCGTTGCCCACGGTGGCCCCCATGGCGATGAGCGCCGCAGTGAACTCGGCGACATCCGGAGTCACGAGCCTGACGGCGGCCCCGCCACTTCTCCTGGCGAAGTCCGTCACAGTCGTCTCGGCGATCAACCGGCCCCGGCCGATCACGACGAGGCGGTCCGCCGTCTGTGACATCTCGCTGATGAGGTGGCTGGAGACGAACACCGTCCGGCCCTGCGCAGCCAGACCCCGGAGGAAATGGCGGACCCAGCGGATGCCCTCCGGGTCGAGGCCGTTCACCGGCTCGTCGAAGAGCAGGACGCCGGGGTCGCCCAGGAGGGTGGCGGCGATACCGAGGCGCTGGCTCATGCCGAGCGAGAATTTCCCGACGCGCCGGCCGGCGACCGAGCTGAGTCCGACCTGGTCCAGGACCTCGTCGACCCTGCGAAGGGGGATGTCGTTGGAGAGGGCCAACCAGCGCAGGTGATTGCGCGCCGTGCGCGCTGAATGGAAGGCCTTGGCGTCCAACAGCCCGCCGACCTCCCGCAGGGGCCAGGCCAAATCGCAATAGGGCTTGCCACCGATCAGGGCCGAGCCCGAATCGGGGACGTCGAGGCCCATGATCATGCGCATCGTCGTCGACTTGCCCGATCCGTTCGGCCCCAGGAATCCGGTGACCAGGCCGGGCAGGACCTCGAAGGTCA
>DATHCF010000266.1:0-3905 GCA_035319705.1 Acidimicrobiales bacterium
TCCGGGTGCCCCTGCCGGGGTTCATCAAGCGCCGGGCCCAGAGCCGCATCGTCCACACCGCCCTGGAAGAGCTCAAGTCCCGGGTCGAGTCGTCGCTCACCACGTGAGCGGCTCCGGGGCTGCCGCTCCGGACGTGCCGGCGGGGCAGGTGGCCGAGCCCCCCGTGACCTTGGGGATCGACGTCGGCGGGACCAAGATGCTCGGTGTCGCCCTCGATGCCGCCGGCGCCGTATTGGCCGAGTTCCGCCGGCCGAGCGCACACGTCGCCGACTGCGCGCCGGGTGGGCCGGCGGGGGCCGAGGCGCTGTTGGGGGGCATGGCCGAGCTGAGCGACGAGCTGTGCACCTCGTTGGAGGCGGCCGGTCATCCTCCGGCGGTGTCGGTGGGCGTGGGGGTGCCCGGCTTGGTCGACGACACCGGGCGCCTGCGGTTCGCCCCCAATCTCCCGGCCGGCGACGACATGGAGGTGGCCGAGCTGCTCGGCCGGCGGCTCGGGCTCCCGGTGGTGGCCGACAACGACGCCACCTGCGCGACGGTGGCCGAGTGGGTGGTCGGAGCTGCGGCCGGGAGCCACGACGCACTGGTGGTCACCTTCGGCACCGGCATCGGTGGCGGGCTGGTGTGCGACGACCGCATCATGCGCGGGGCCAACGGCTTTGCCGGGGAGATCGGCCACATGGTGGTCGACCCTTCGGGACCGCAGTGCACCTGCGGCAAACGCGGCTGCTGGGAGCGTTTCGCCTCTGGCAGCGGACTGGCCCGTCTGGCCCAACTCGCGGCCCACGCCGGGCGCCTGTCCGCCGCCGTGCACCTGGCCGGCGACGACCCCGACGCCGTGCGCGGCGAGCACGTCACCGCCGCTGCCGACAGCGGCGATCCGGAGTCCATCGCCCTGCTGGCCGACTTCGGGAGGTGGGTGGCGCTCGGTCTTTCGAATCTGGCCCTCGTGCTCGATCCCGACGTCATCGTGGTGGGCGGTGGGCTCACCCATGCGCTGTCGATGGTCCTCGACACCGTGCAGAGCGATTTCCAGGAGATGCTCGAAGGAGCAGATCGTCGTCCGGTCATCCCCATCGTGCCTGCCGCCCTCGGCGAGGAGGCAGGCGCCGTCGGGGCGGCGCTGGTGGCCCGCAAGGACGACCGGTACGCGGCCGGTGCGCACCGCCGCCACGGCGCGCGTAGGGGGCCGGCCGGCTGACCGGGCCGTCACACGGCGATCCCCGCTTGGCGCTCGCCGCTTTGCGCTCGCCGCTTGGCGCTCGCCGGGATCAGGCGGGTCAAGCGGTAACCTTTCCCGATGGAATTCCGCCGCATCAACGGGCTGCCGCCGTACGTCTTCTCGGAGATCGACGCGCTGAAGCTGGCTGCCCGCAGGTCCGGGCGCGATGTGATCGACATGAATTTCGGCAACCCGGACCTGCCGTCGCCGACCGTGGCGGTGGACAAGCTGGTGGAGGCGGCGCGCAATCCCCGCAACCATCGCTACTCGGCCAGCCGCGGCATCCCCAAGCTCCGCCAGGCCATCACCGCGCTCTACCTGCGGCGCTTCGGCGTCGACCTCGACCCCGACACCGAGGTGGTCACCACCATCGGGGCCAAGGAGGGGCTCTCGCATCTGATGTGGGTGCTGCTCGGGCCCGGTGACAGCGCGCTGGTGCCGTCGCCCTCGTACCCCATCCACATCTACGCCCCGCTGTTCGCCGGGGCCGAGGTGCGCCACGTCCGTCTCGGTGAGGAGGGTCCCGGGCCCGCCGGGGGACAGGCGGGAAGCGCAGCCTCCGAGGTCTTCTTCGGGAACCTGATCGAGTCCTGGGAGTCGGCCTGGCCCAAGCCGCGGGTCATCGTGCTGTCCTTCCCCCACAATCCCACCACCGCCTGTGTCGACCTGGCGTGGATGACCCGCTTGGTCGACTTCGCCCGCGAGCACGAGGTCCTGCTCGTCCACGACTTCGCCTACGCCGACATCTCCTTCGACGGCTACCAGCCTCCTTCCATCCTGCAGGTGCCGGGGGCGAAGGACGTGGCGGTGGAGCTGTACTCGATGACCAAGTCCTTCTCCATGGCCGGCTGGCGGGTCGCCTTTCTGGTGGGCAATGCGCCGGTGGTGGCGGCGCTGACCAAGCTGAAGAGCTACCTCGACTACGGCAACTTCCAGCCCATCCAGATCGCCGCCATCGTGGCCATGAACGAATCACCGGAGTATCCCAAGGAGATCAACGAGATCTACCGGGTACGGCGCGATGCGCTGTGCGACGGGCTCAACCGGATCGGCTGGCCGATCACCCCCCCGCTGGGGACGATGTTCGTGTGGGCGCCCATCCCGGAGCCGTACAAGGAGATGGGCTCGCTCGAGTTCGCCTCCTACCTGGTGTCGGAGGCCGACGTCGCCACGGCTCCCGGTGTCGGCTTCGGACCCGGCGGTGACGGACATGTCCGCTTCGCCCTGATCGAGAACGAGAAACGCATCGGCCAGGCGGTGCGCAACGTGCGGAGGACGCTCACCAAGCTGCAGTGAGCGGCCGCCCCCTGGTCAGGAGGCGGCCGTGGTGGACACCGAGCCGCTCGGAGCGGGGACGAGGAACTGCTCGACCGCCTGGGCGATCCCGCGGGCGACGGCTTCCTGGCCGGCGGTGCTGTCGGCGATGGTCGCCTCGAAGGGGTCGGTGATGAACAGCGGTTCGACCACGGTTCCGGGCATGGTGCTGGGCGTCGAGAAGTAGCCCGTCTCGGCCGGCCCGAGGAGCATGAGATGGTCGTAATCGGCGGCCTCGGCGGCCAGCCCGCCGGCGTCGGGATCGCCCGACACCGAGCCCACGCTGTCGTCGTTCACCGGTCCGATGTCCGGGATCTGCCACGTGGGGTTCGAGTTCATGGCGGCCACCACGTCGTTGTCCACCAAGGTGGCGAGCGCCTGGTTCTGCTGGGCGAAGGGACGGGCCGTGTCGTAGGCGGCGAGACATCCTGCGTTGTCGGAGTAGGCGCCGGCGTCGAGGTAGATGCCCACCAGGGCCGAGGCACCGGAGTCGTCCGCGCACTGGGCGCGCGCGGCGACGTCGTCGTGGGCGCCGAGCAGGCTGAGCTCGCTGCCGGACACGTCGCCCGGCTGCAGGCGCAGCACCGTGGTGTCGGAGGTGCGCGACACCACCACGCGGAAGCCGTCGGCTCGCAGCAGGGCCATGGTGTCGAGCTCCATGGGCAAGGTGAGCGATGCCTCGGTGACACTCTCGCCCGACGCGGTCAGGCCGAGGGCGCCCGGGTCGAGCCCGCCGTGGCCGGCGTCGAGGAACACCGTCGTGTGCCGGTCGCCGCTCGTAGGCGGATAGGCCTCGCAGGCACCTTTGGCGAACAGCGCCGGGTCGAGCGGGGTAGGCCCTTGCAGGGCGTCGACGGCTCGCTTGATCGAAGGCGAGGCCAGCTTCACCCCCACCACGCACAGCGCCACCACGACGGCGAGCAGCACGAGACGGCGTCGTCGTATCTGTGCCCGTCGCCGTCTCGACCGGCCGGGGTCGGGCCGCGCCCTCGGGTCGGGAACAGGCTTGAGAGGAGGTCGAGAAACCGTCACGGTGCGAGTGGCGAGGAGATCCCGACGTCCGTCGGCTCAGACCGCTCGGCCGAGGCGACGGCGTGCGGCGGGCGGCTCCAGGATGCCGCCCAGGCAGAAGGCCACGGCGCCGTCGGCGACCTCTTCCGCCGGCCGCCCCTGCTCGAGCACGAGCACGCGCGCCAGATGGTCGGTCACACCCAGGATGGCGTGCGCCACGACCAGGGGCTCCTCCCGCCTGATCAACCCGGCGTCCATGCCGGCCTTCACGTGCGGCAGGGCGTCGGCCACGGCCTGCTCCTCGCCCTGGCGGATGAGGGGCGCGAAACGCTCCTCGGTGCGGGCGAACTCGAGCAGCACG
>DATHCF010000267.1:0-7464 GCA_035319705.1 Acidimicrobiales bacterium
CCGTGCACGACGCGCGCATGGTGCCCGGTGGCCAGGGCATCGAAGCCCAACCGCCGGGCGCGATCGAGCAGCGCACCGAACTTCACGTGGCGGTTGCACTCGATGCAGGGGTTGGGCGTCTCGCCGTTGCGGTGACGCTCGACGTAGTGGTCGACCACCGTCTGCTCGAAGAGATCGGTGAAGTTGAACACGTGGTGCGGCACGCCGAGCTGGCGCGCCACCGTCCGGGCATCTTCCACGTCGGCCACCGAGCAGCAGCCGGAGTCGCCCCGGCCTCCCCACAGCTTGAGCGTGGCGCCGACCACGTCGTGGCCGCCTTCGGCCAGCAGCCCGGCAGCCACCGACGAATCGACACCACCGGACATGGCGACGAGGACGCGCATGGTCAGCCGGCTCGGAGCTGCTCGACGGCCTTGGGCACTGCGGCCAGGGCCAGGTCGATCTCCTGCGCCGTGGTCGACCATCCCAACGAGAAGCGCACCGCCTCGCGGGCCTCGACGGCCGAGAAGCCCATGGCCAGAAGCACGTGGCTGGGATCGAGGGCTCCGCTGGCACACGCCGAGCCGGCCGACGCGCACACACCGGCGTCGTCGAGCAGCATCAGAAGCTCCTCCTGGTCGACACCGTCGAAGCGCAGGTGCGCACTGGAGGGCAGCCGTGCCGTGGCGCCGGCGGTCGGATGCGCACCGGGCACCGCTTCGACGAGCCCGTCGACGAGACGACGCCGCAGCGTCCCCACCGACCGGCACTCCTCGGCGCGCCGGGCCACGGCCGCCTCCAGGGCGGCGGCCATCCCCACGATGCCGGCCACGTCGTGGGTTCCGGGGCGCCGCGCACGCTCCTGGGGCCCGCCATGGAAGACCGGCGCCAGCTTCACCCCGCTGCGCACCAGCAGCACTCCGACACCCTTGGGCCCGCCGAATTTGTGCGCGCCGAGCGAGACCAGATCGGCCTGTGCGCACGGCGCCTGCAGATCGATCCATGCGCCGGCGGCCGCGGCGTCGGTGTGGACCAGCGCCTCGGGAGCGCGCGCTCTCACCACCGCCACGGCCTCCTCGAGCGGCTGGATGGTCCCCACTTCGTTGTTGACCAGCATCAGCGACACCAGACGGACGCCGGGGTGCAGCGAGTCGGCCAGGGCATCGAGATCGACGAGCCCGTCGGTCCCGACCGGCACCAGCCGCCCACCGCAGGCCAGACAGGCATGGAGCACGGCATGGTGCTCGAAGGCCGAACAGCGCACCTCGCCACCGGCAGAACCGTGGACCCCGAGCACCGCCAGGTTGCAGGCCTCGGTGCCACCGGAGGTGAACACGACCTCCCCACTCGGGCGGCCGGTGTGCATGGCCACGACGTCACGTGCCTCCTCGATGGCCCGTCGGGCCCGACGCGACACCGCGTGACTGCCCGACGGGTTGCCGAAGTGCTCGGACAAAAAGGGCAGCATCGCCGCCAGCGCCTCGGGGCGCAGCGGCGAGGTGGCGGCGTGATCGAGATAGGCGGAAGGAGCGGGCACGGCAGTCCTCAGGGTAGGCGGCCCGTCAGGGCAGGGCCTTGTCAGGGCTTGCCGACCATGATGACGACGGCGACCAGGAACACCGCCATCAACGCGGCACTGGCTGCTGCCACCCTGCGACATTCCAGGCGGAGGGCCCCGGCTGACGACGGATCGTCCCACTGGTTGCTCACCAGCAATTGGATGCGCCGCTCCCCCGGCCACACCACGGCCTCGGCCACCACCGCCGCCGCCAGCCACAGCACGAGGCCGGCCAACACCCAGCCGTCGCCGGTAGCGAAGGCGCCGTCACTGTCGGCCACCAGGGCGAAACCGAGCACGGGCACGGCGTAGAGCACCCGCCCGACCCAGTTCGCCCCGGGACGGAAGTAGCGGCGCAGCGCCTCGGCGCCCGGTTGGTCGGGCCCGCGCCGCGCCCGGAAAGCCTGCAAGCCGGTCAGCGCCACCGTCCCGAAGCTGATGAAGGCGGCCCCGATGTGCAGGACGAGCAGCACGCTGTAGGCCGGACCTTCCGGTACCGGCCTGGCCGTGGCGCCGAGCACGACGGCGAGGGACGGGCACCAGGAATTCACGGTGAATTGAGGCAATGGACGGCTCAGCGGAGAGGTTTTCGGCCAAGGTGAGGAGCGACACTTCCGTCCGTCCACCGGCGGCGGCGCACCGGGGCGAGTGCACGCAGCGAGGAGGTCGGGTTCCATGAACGGGTTCGGTGAGCCACGGGACTAGCCTGGATGCTGACCCGACGGGCGCCACCTCCGCAGGTCACGATACGTTACTGATGGGTAACCACAAGATCGGCGCAGACGGGAGCACGTGATGCACGACTCGCCCTGGGAAGGGGCGACACATCAGGCCAGGAACCAGCTGCGGCTCGACCCGCTGACGGGCCGCTGGGTGGTGGTGAGCGTCGACCGTTCCCGGCGGCCGGCCGCCTTCTTCACCACCCCCTCCGCGCCGGTGCAGGCCGACACGAGCCGCCCGTGCCCGTTCTGCCCGGGGAACGAGGAGTCCACCCCGCCAGCCCTCGAGACCTACGGGGCCAGTGGATCCTGGTTGGTGCGAGTGGTGCCGAACCTCTATCCCGCCTTCGAGGGCGACCATCCGTTCGTGGTCGAGCACCGCGGCCCGGTTTTCACCCAGGCCACCGCAGGGGGCATCCACGAGGTCCTCGTGCTGTCGCCCGACCACGACGGGGGGTGGGACCGGCTCAGCGACGAGCAGGCGGGGCTGGTCATGGCCGCCATCCGGGACCGCATCGAGGAGCACTCGGCGATTCCCGGCCTGCGCTACAGCCAGGCCATCGTGAACGCCGGACGCGAAGCGGGCGCGTCGATCGAGCACCCTCACGGCCAGCTTCTCGGCATGTCCTTCGTGCCGCGCGAGCTGGCGGAGGAGCAGGCGGGATTCGCCCGGTTCGCCGGCCGCTGCCTGCTGTGCACGACGATCGACGCCGAGGAGGACGCCCGTCACCGGGTGGTGTACGCGGATGAGCGAGTGCTCGTGGTCTGCCCGTTCTGGAGCGGCATGCCGTTCGAGATGCTCGTCATCCCCCGCACCCACGGGCCGCACCTGCACCGGTCGCCGCCTGCGGACCTGGTGGCCGTGGGCCGCTCCCTTCGGGCCGTGCTCGGCCAGATGCGCGACCGCCTCGGTGACGTCTCCTACAACCTGGTCTTCCACTCGGCGCCCTACCGGGCGCCCGAGCCCTACCACTGGCACGTGCACGTCTGGCCGAAGCTCACCACGCAGGCGGGCTTCGAGCTGGGCACCGGCGTGCTCATCAACATCGTGGCCCCCGAGCAGGCCAGCGAGGAGCTGCGGGTCGCCGTCCCGGCCTGAATCGCCGGGTCAGCCGAGGAAGACCGCCGCCATCTCGCGGTAGAACTCGAGGTCGACGGTCTTGGCCTGCGCCACCGCCTCGGAGATCGGCACCCGCACGATGCGGGTCCCCCGCAGCGCCACCATCTTGCCGAAGTCACCTTCGTGCACAGCGGTCACCGCCTCCACGCCGAAGCGTGTGGCCAGCACCCGGTCGAAGGCACTGGGCGTGCCGCCGCGCTGGATGTGGCCGAGGGTGGTCTCGCGGGATTCGAAGCCGGTGCGATTCTCGATCTCGGCGGCCAGCCACTGGCCGATCCCACCCAGGCGGGCGTGGCCGAACTGGTCCTTGACGCCGCTCGAGGCGGCCAGGCGCGCCGATTCCAGGTCGGGACCCTCGGCGGGCAGTGCCCCCTCGGAGACCACCACCACCGAGGAGAACTGGCCGGTGGCGTGACGACGCCGGATCCGTGCACACACGGCGTCGACGTCGAAGGGGAGCTCGGGAATCAGGACCTCGGCCGCCCCACCGGCCACCCCGGCATAGGTGGCGATCCATCCGGCGTGGCGTCCCATCACCTCGCACACGATCACCCGGTGATGCGACTCCGCCGTGGTGCGCAGACGGTCGATGGCCTCGGTGGCGGTCTGCACGGCGGTGTCGAAGCCGAAGGTGACGTCGGTGGCCGACAGGTCGTTGTCGATGGTCTTCGGCACCCCCACCACCTGCACGCCGAAATCGCCCAGCTTGTGGGCCACGCCCAAGGTGTCCTCTCCCCCCACCGCCACCAGCGCGTCGACGCCCAGCTCCTCCAGGTTCGCCCGCAGCTTCTCGGGACCGCCCTCCACGGCGAAGGGATTGGTGCGTGAGGTGCCGAGAACGGTGCCGCCCATGGTCAGCAGGTCCCGGCACCGCTCCTCGTTCAGGGTCACGGCGTTGGCCTCGAGCGGGCCCTTCCACCCGTCGAGGAAGCCGATGCTGTCGTCGCCGTGCCGGAGCCGGGCGGTGAGCACGACGGCCCGGATCACGGCGTTCAGCCCCGGGCAGTCACCACCGCCGGTCAGGATGCCGATGCGCATGGCCTCACCCTACGGTCCGGGTACCACCAGACGAGAAGCTCGTTCGAGCTCGAGCGCCGACTCGAGGACCCGTACGGCCTGGCGGCTGGTGGGCACCAGCTCCCCGATGCCGGGCACGCCGAGGTAGCCGGCCAGGAACGACCGGCGGTTGCGCTGCTCCCACGCCTCGGCCAGCTCGCCGAGGCCCTCGGTGCCATCGGGGTCGCGCTCCCCGGCCGCCGAGGCGGCCACGTGCCCGAAAGACCACAACATGTCGGCCACGTCGGCCAGGGGCGTCCGGTAGGCGACGTCCCCGTCCTCGACGAACGGCGGGGGCGGCGGAGCGGCGGCCGGCGGGGGCCAGCCGCCGGGGACGAAGTCACCGACGTACCAACCCTGCTCCGTCCGGCACACCCGCCCGAGATGGAGGTCCCCGTGGGTCCGTATGGCGTCCCCCACCACGGGAAGGGCTCGCACCTCGCTCAGCAGGGCGAGCACGTCGGGCCGCTCGGCCTGCTGGGGCCGTCGTGCGGCCAAGGCCTCCTCCACCGCCGACGCCCACATCTCGACGTCCACCCGACGCCGTCCGTAGGCGCGTTCCAGGCCGAGGTGCAGGCGGGCCACCATGGTCCCGAGGCGATGGGACTCGGCGCCGAAGTCGCCGCCGGCCATCTCGGGTGGACCTCCCCAGGCGTAGAGGTCGCGCACCGAGCTCTCGGCCAGGGCCCAGCCGGTGGAGGGGCCCACCACGAGCTCCTGCACCACCCCCAGGTCCCATTGGCCGCGTCGCCAGCGCGAGAGCGGAGCGGCCAGGTGATTGAACCCGGCCTCGTCCAGGGCGAACAGCACGTCCACCTCGGCACGCGGCAGCGGCGTCAGCACGTCGTACACGGTGAGGGCGAACCGGTCGTCCATGGCGAGGGTGACCGACACGTCGTCCTGGCGGGCCTGGCGCACCAGGGCCGGGTCGGCCCGTGACCCGGCCACGTGGGCGAGCAGGAGCACCGCCGTCTCGCCGTCGCGCAGGGCGTCGAAAGCGAGGAGCGGCCCGGAACCGTCGTCGAGCGACCCGAGGACCACGTCCTCACCCTCGGCCACGACCTGCACCGGGTCGTCGGGGGCCCGCAGTCCCAGTGCCACGTGCACGAGCCGGCCGCCGACTTCGGCCACCACGTCGAGCAGTCCCGGGCGCCCCGGGCGCAGCAGGTTGACCTCGACCACTTTGGCCTCGCCCTTGGCGGTCTCCTGGCCCCAGCCCGGGCGCCGCCCGCAGTAGGCGTCGACCAGCTCACCCACGTCGGCCAGTAAGTCCTGGCTGCTCATGGTCATGCTCCG
Source organism: Acidimicrobiales bacterium (assembly GCA_035319705.1). Classification (GTDB taxonomy): domain Bacteria; phylum Actinomycetota; class Acidimicrobiia; order Acidimicrobiales; family UBA8190; genus UBA8190. The sequence continues at coordinate 5,729 of DATHCF010000267.1, forward strand.
CCCGCCGGATCAGCGTCGGCCGGATCGGAGTCGGCCGGGTCGGCGTCGGCCGGGTCGGCGTCGGCCGGGTCGAGGGCAGCCGGGTCGAGGGCAGCCGGGTCGGGGGCAGCGGGGTCTGCCAGATCCTCGGGACCGGCCGGACCGGTCGGACCGGCCGGGTCGGCGGTGCCGGCGGCGTCGGTAGCGGCGGGGCCCGGCGCCAGCAGTTCGAACCAGTAGAAGCCGTAGGGGCCGAGGCTGACCCCGTAGCTCTGGGTGGCGATGGGCGCGAAGCGCACCCGGCCCAAAAGCTCGACCGGCACCCGGCCCGACCAACGGGCGAGGTCGAGCTCGGCGGGCTGGGCGAAGCGGCTCAGGTTGTGCACGCACAGCACGGGATTGCCCTCGTCGTCGGCGTCGGCTGCGGCCCGGCGGTGGCGGATCCGGCCGAGCCGATGCTCGTTCTCGACGGGCGCGGCCGGGCTGCGCACGTAGGCGAGGACCGACGGGTTGGCACAGGGCACCACCGTGAAGTCGCCGGTGCCGAGGACCGGGAACTGCTTGCGGGTCTGGATCATCGAGCGCGTCCAGTGCAGGAACGAGCTGGGATTGCGCTGCTGGGCCTCGACGTTCACCGCTCCGAAGCCGTAGACGGGGTCCATGAGCGGCGGAAGGTAGAGGCGGGCGAAGTCGGCCCGGCTGAAGCCGGCGTTGCGGTCAGGGCTCCACTGCATGGGCGTCCGGACCGAGTCCCGGTCGCCCAGGTACACGTTGTCACCCATGAGCAGCTCGTCGCCGTAGTAGATGACCGGGCTGCCCGGCAGCGAGAAGAGCAGGGCGTGCAGCAGCTCGGCCAGCCGGCGATCCCCGTCGAGCAGTGGGGCCAGGCGCCGGCCGATCCCCATGTGGCGGCGCATGCGCGGGTCCTTCACGTACTCGGCCACCATGTAGTCCCGCTCCTCCTCGGTGACCTTCTCCAAGGTGAGCTCGTCGTGGTTGCGCAGGAAGATGGCCCACTGACAGCCCTGGGGGATCTCGGGGGTCTGCGCCAGGATCTCGGTGACCGGGAAGCGCTGTTCCCGCCGCACCGCCATGAACAGCCGCGGCATCAACGGGAAGTGGAAGCACATGTGGCACTCGTCGCCGTCGCCGAAATAGTCGACGAGGTCCGCCGGCCACTGGTTGGCCTCGGCCAGGAGCACCCGATTGGGATAGTCGGCGTCGATCTCCTTGCGCAGCTGCTTGACCAGCTGGTGGGTCTCGGCGAGGTTCTCGCCGGTTGTGCCGTCGCGTTGGTACAGGTACGGCACGGCATCGAGGCGGAAGCCGTCGAGGCCGAGGTCGAGCCAGAAGCGCATGACCCGGAGCATGGCGTCCACGACCTCGGGGTTGTCGTAGTTCAGGTCGGGCTGGTGCGAGTAGAAGCGGTGCCAGTAGTACTGCTGGCGGTCCGGAGCGAAGGTCCAGTTGGAGGTCTCCACGTCCACGAACACCACGCGGGCCTCGGGCCAGCGCTGGTCGTCGTCGTTCCACACGTAGAAGTCGGCCTTGGGGTTGACGCGCGAGGAGCTGGACTCCACGAACCAGGGATGCTGGTCACTGGTGTGGTTCATCACCAGGTCGGCGATCACCCGGATGTCGCGGCGGTGGGCGTCGTCCAGGAACGCCACCAGGTCGTCGAGGGTGCCGAGATCGGGGTGCACGGTGAAGAAGTCGCTGATGTCGTATCCACCGTCGCGCATGGGCGACGGGTAGTA
>DATHCF010000268.1:0-2727 GCA_035319705.1 Acidimicrobiales bacterium
TTCTCCTCGCCGCTCTCGAGCGGGTGGAAGTGGAGATCCTCGGCGGCGCCTTCGAATTCCGGGCGGAGGACGAGGACATCCACACGGCGGTCGAGCGACGGGTGACCGAGATCGCCGGCGACGTGGGGGCCAAGCTGCACACCGGGCGGAGTCGCAACGACCAAGTCGCCACCGACCTTCGTCTGTACGCCCGCCGGGAGCTGCTCGGCATCGCTGCCCAAGTGCTGGCCCTGCAGGATGTGCTGTACCGGCGAGCCGAAGAAGCCGGTGACGCATACCTGCCCGGCTACACCCATCTGCAGCGGGCCCAACCGGTGTTGTTGGCCCACTGGCTGTTGGCCCACGGTTGGGCGCTGAGCCGTGACGTCGACCGGCTGCTCCAGGGCATCGCCCGCATGGACGTGTCGCCGCTCGGCGCCGGTGCCTTGGCCGGCTCGTCGCTTCCGCTCGACCCCGATTGGGTGGCCGAGGAGCTCGGGTTCGCCAGCCGTTTCGAGAATTCCCTCGACGCCGTGTCGGACCGCGACTTCGTGGCGGAGTCGCTCTTTCACCTGGCCATGCTGGGTATCCACTTGTCGCGACTCGGCGATGAGCTGGTGCTCTGGTCGAGCGACGAGTTCGGCTTCGTCAGCCTCGACGACGCCTACGCCACCGGCAGCTCGATGCTGCCGCAGAAGAAGAACCCGGACGTGGCCGAGCTGGCCCGGGCCAAGTCCGGGCGGTTGGTGGGGCACTTGGCTGGCTTGCTGGCCACCCTGAAGGGACTGCCGCTCGCCTACAACCGGGACCTGCAGGAGGACAAAGAGCCCCTGTTCGATGCCGTCGACCAGGTGAGCAAGGGGCTGGCGGCGGTGGCCGGCATGATCGACACCTGCCGTTTCGACTTGGATCGCATGCGCACGGCGGCCGACTGGCCGGAGGCCGCCGCCGTCGACCTGGCCGAGTGGTTGGTGGAGCGCGGGATGCCGTTTCGCCAGGCCCACGTCGTGGTGGGTTCGCTGGTGCGTGACTCCGCCGAACGGGGCGTGCCGCTGGCCGAGCTGGTCCACGCCCACCCGTCGCTTGGGGCGGAGGCGCTCGTTCTGCTCGAACCGGGGGTGGCGGTGGCTCGCCGAACCTCCCCCGGCGGTGCGGGACCGGGACCGGTGGCCGAGCAGATGGCTCGCTTCTCGCATCGGATGAAGGTCGACGGCGAACGTCTCCAGTCGGCAGTGGAGCGGGCCGGGCTGAAAGCGGCCGGGATCCTCGGCTCCGACGTCGCCGGCGGTCCGGCTCGCCGCTCGGCCGGCAGCGGCAATGGAAGGTGACCGCCCACAAGGTCCTTCCCCGGTCCTTCTACGTCGGTGATGCGCTGCAGGTAGCCCCGGCGCTGTTGAACAAGGTCCTGGTACGCGGCAAACGGGCGGGACGGATCGTCGAGGTGGAGGCCTACCGGGGATCGGACGACCCCGCCTCTCACGCCTACCGGGGACCGACGCCGCGCAACGCCACCATGTTCGGGCCTCCCGGCCGGCTGTACGTCTACTTCACCTACGGGATGCACTGGTGCGCCAACGTGGTGTGCGGTCCGCAGGGCGAGGCCCAGGCGGTCTTGCTGCGGGCACTGGCTCCTGTGGCCGGGGTGGTGGAGATGCGTCGGGGCCGGCTCACCGACCGGCAGTTGGCCAGCGGGCCGGCCCGTCTGTGCCAGGCCCTGGGCATCACCGGCGAAGACGACGGCGCCGACCTCGTGAAAGGGGGCCGACAACTCAAGGTGGTGGACGACGGCACACCTCCACCACCGCGGGTGGCGATCTCCGGGCGCGTGGGAATCTCCAGTGCCGCGGACCTGCCGTGGCGGTTCTTCGTACCCGGCGATCCCCACGTGTCGAGGGGCCCGACTCCGGTCGTTGCCGCCGCCGACCGCCTGGTCCGCAGGGGGCCGGCAAGGGCCGAGTGAGCGGGCGTCGACCGTGGGTGGGGAAGATCGTCGGGGCCGGCGGGGTTGCGCATCCGGGCCGGGGCCGGAGGTTGCGCCTCAGGCTCGAGCCAGGTCGCAGGTGGCGAGGGTCAAGGCGCTTTGCCTGGGCCCATGGGGGACGATAGGATGGTCAGTCCCCCGGCCGGGATCCCCGGCCACGGGAACCAGGCACCTCCGCCCTCTGGGGGGCGTGTGTCGCGTCGCTCCTTGAAAACGGAATAGTGAGAGCCAAAAGCCAGTGCGGGCGGCTGTCTCGCCGCGCCTTCGGGCGTGTCGGGGCGGTCGAACCACAGAAATGAAGCACTGTCACGGACAACACAACCGTGCTGTGCCAGTCGGCTCGGGCCGCCAGGCCCGCGCCGGCTCTCCAGATCGTCGTTCTCGTCCCGGCCACTGGTGGCCGGAGCGCGGGCGCTGATCTCGATGGAGAGTTTGATCCTGGCTCAGGACGAACGCTGGCGGCGTGCCTAACACATGCAAGTCGAACGAGGTCCATCCGGTGGTAACACTGGTGAAGACCTAGTGGCGAACGGGTGAGTAACACGTGAGCAACCTGCCCCGAAGACTGGGATAACACCGGGAAACCGGTGCTAATACCGGATACCCCCACCGGATCGCATGGTCCAGTGAGGAAATGGATTCCGCTTCGGGAGGGGCTCGCGGCCTATCAGCTTGTTGGTGGGGTAACGGCCCACCAAGGCTCCGACGGGTAGCTGGTCTGAGAGGACGATCAGCCACACTGGGACTGAGACACGGCCCAGACTCCT
>DATHCF010000269.1:0-3299 GCA_035319705.1 Acidimicrobiales bacterium
GTCAGCGTCTTCGGCGTCGTCCAGGGCCGGCCCTCGTCCTTCCAGCGGTTGAAGCCGCCGATCATCGACACCACGTCCCGGTAGCCGAGGTCGGTCAAGGTCTTGGCGGCAAAGGCGGAGCGGACGCCACCGGCGCAGTACACGACGACCGGTCGCGACTTGTCCGGCAGCCGGCCCTCGACCTGGAACTCGAGGTGTCCGCGTGGCAGGTGGACGGCACCCGGAACGGCACCCTGCTCGTACTCGTCGGGCTCGCGGACGTCCAGAAAGGCGGCCTTGCCGAGGCGTGGCTCCGCCTCCTCCGGCTGCACTTCACGAATAGCCGCTTTCGCCTGGTTGAGCAGGTCTCGGGGGCTTGCCACCGTCGAACCTCCTGGTTGCAGTCCGCCGGCGCCGCCGCGACCGGCTGTCCACGATGCGCCTGGGAGGTAAAACCCTACCAGCGGAGTCGACATTCCCTGGTAGCGGAGAGGTGCGCCACTCGTTCGCCGGGTGGCGCCGCAGATAGCGTCGCCAGCCGGTGGAGCTGGCCGAAGTGGCGAGGCGTCGGCGCATGGTTCGGAGCTTCTCGGACGCGCCTTTGGATCTCGCCGTGCTGCGCCGCCTCCTGCAGATGGCCCGGCGCGCACCGAGTGCCGGCAACGCCCAGGGGTGGGACGCCGTGGTGCTCGAAGGCCCGGACCGTACCGGCGTGTTCTGGGAGGCGACCACGACGGCCGAATGGAGGCGCCGGTCCCGGCGCTGGGCCGGGCTGCAGCGCGCTCCCGTGGTGGTGGCCGTGTTCAGCCATCCAGGTGGGTACCTAGCCCGGTACCGGGAGCCGGACAAGTCCCTCGCCGGCCTCGGTGAAGACGTCGCCTCGTGGCCGGTCGCCTACTGGGACGTCGATGCCGGCATGGCCGCCCTGCTCCTCCTACTGGGCGCGGTGGAGGCTGGTCTCGGCGCCTGCTTCCTCGGCAATTTCCGGGGAGAGGAGGAGCTGCGCACGGTCCTGGGAGTGCCGGCCGACCGGCGGTACGTGGGCGCGGTGGTCATCGGGCATCCGGCGGGCCATGATCCCCCCACCGTCTCTGCCCGGCGCCCGGCGCGGGCCTTCGAGGAGGTGTTCCACCAGGGGCACTGGTGAAGCAAGCTCGCCGGCGAGGCCGCCGGCGAGGCCGACGGCGAGGCCGACGGCGAGGTGACCCCCTCACCATGGCCCCATGACGGTGATCGATCCCCGCCCAACCGACGCACCCCTTGCGGTCGATCGCCCGAGCACCGATACCTCGCCGGCGGTGGCCCCCTCCCCGCCGCCGGCGGGTGCGGTGCACCTCCCTCAGCTGCGGGTCGTGCCGTGGCGCGACCCGGTCGTGGACAGCGTGGGCATCGACCCGCGCTCGCTGTACGCAGAACAGTTCTGGTTGCCCCTCATCGGTCCCACTGCCACCTGGTTGTTGCGGCGACTGGCCGGGCGTTTCGAGGTGGCCGAGGCGGCGTTCGCCTTGGAGGTGGACGACACCGCTCGCTGCCTGGGCCTCGGCGGGCGCAACACCCGGAATTCGCCGTTCTTCCGGGCGGTCGGACGCTGTGTCGCCTTCGGCCTGGCGCGCTGGCAGGGCACCGACGAGCTCGGCGTCCGCCGCCTGCTGCCTCCCCTGGCGCAGCGGCAACTGGTGCGACTCCCACCGTCACTGCAAGAGGCCCATCGGCGCTGGACTTTGCGCAACGCACCTCGGGGTTCGATGGAGAACCAGCGTCGGCGGGCCCGACGCCTGGCCCTGGGGCTGGTCGCCTTGGACGAGAGCCTTCAGGGCGCCGAGGGCCAGCTGCTGCGGTGGGGGGTGCACCCGGCGCTGACCGAAGAGACGGTCCGCTGGGTCCGCCGTGCCGTCCAGGATCACATTCCGCCCGCCTCATGAGCCTTCCGGTCTCCCGGCCAGGTCTCTCCGGCCCGAGGAGCCGAACACGGTCCGAGGTGGGCGTAACGAGGTCGTGGCGTGTCGGAAACACTCTGTTCACCTCGCTCCCGTAGGCTCGGCGCGTGGGGGTCTTCCTCGTCCGAGTGGCGCTGTCCGACCGACCCGGTGCGCTCGGGGCGGTGGCGAGCCGAATCGGGTCGGTACGCGGTGACGTCATCGGCGTCGAGATCATCGAGCGCCGTTCGGGCCGAGCCGTCGACGAGTTTCAAGTCGAGCTGGCCGAGGAGACGACGGTGGACCTTCTCGTCACCGAGATCGAGCAGGTCGACGGAGCGACGGTCCAACAGATCCGGCCCCTTCGCCGCCGACGCCTTGATCCACGGCGCCAGGCGTACGGTGCGGCGCTTCTCCTTCTGGCCGAGCGGTCACCTGACGGCCTGCTCGATCGTCTGGCCGCCGTGGCCAGCGCGGAGCTCGAGGCCAGCTGGGCGGCGGTGGTCGAGACGGCGACCCACGACGAGAACGCCATCCTGGCCACCCACGGCAGCCCGCCTGCCCTCCGGTCGCTGGCGGCGCTGGCCGCGGACATGGCCGAGGGCGGCGGCACGCCGGTGACAGGCGACGTGGCCGCGGCCACTTTGCACAACTGGGACCTGCTTTTGGTCGTGGGCCGGCCGGGCTGGGCGTTCACCGCCACCGAGCAGGACCGGCTGCAGGCCCTGGCGTCCCTGGCCGACGCCCGCTGGGTCGAGCTCGCCCCGTCAGCTCACCCGAGCCGGGTCTGCTGACCGGGTACGGGCGGCGGCGTCGCCATCGGCCCTACCGGCCGCTGCCGGAGCGCAGCACGAGCGGATCGCCACCGAAGAGGTCGAGAAAATCGAGCAGCAGACGCACGCCGAAGCCGGTTCCCCCCTTGGTGAGGACGCCACTGTTCTCTTCGGAACGGGCCGGCCCGGCGATGTCGAGATGCGCCCACGGCACTTCGTCGACGAACCGCTCGAGCAGCAGGGCGGCGACAATGGCCCCGGCCTGCCCGGACTTGCCGATGTTCTTCATGTCGGCCACCTCGGATTCGATGTGTGGCCGGTACTCCTCCACCAGCGGGAGCGGCCACGTCCGCTCTCCGGCCGAGTCGGCTGCTCGACCGAGAAGGTCCATCAGAGTGTCGTTGTTGGCGAAGATCCCGGCGATCGACCCGCCCAGGGCCACGACGGCGGCACCCGTGAGTGTGGCCAGGTCCACCACGGCGTCCGGCTCCAGCTCGGCGGCCAGCGAGAGCCCGTCAGCCAGCACCAGGCGACCTTCCGCGTCGGTGTTCAGCACTTCGATGGTCTTGCCGTTGCGGGCGGTGAGGACGTCGCCGGGCTTCTGTGCCCGCCCTCCGGGCATGTTCTCGGT